>CAZBKC010000010.1:0-22916 GCA_964492345.1 uncultured Steroidobacter sp.
CGCGGATCCTCACCGCCGAGATCTGCAGTTCGAAGCGCGCGCTCACATCGAGGTGCAGCGAATGATCGACGCGCGCACGGATTTTCCCAAGCCTCCCGCTTCACGGGCGTTCATTGAATGGACGCACCGGGAGTTCTGTTCGCGCCTGCCGGAAAGTCTGCTGGTCGTCGAGAATCCGGACACTCGTGAATCTCTTCCGGTCATTCCAGGCGAACTGCGGAAACGCG
This sequence comes from uncultured Steroidobacter sp., assembly GCA_964492345.1. Classification (GTDB taxonomy): domain Bacteria; phylum Pseudomonadota; class Gammaproteobacteria; order Steroidobacterales; family Steroidobacteraceae; genus Steroidobacter. Next base: position 228 of record CAZBKC010000010.1, read on the forward strand.
GCGTGGCAGTAGGTCGTCATGTCCCGCCGCCGGCGGAGGACCTGCCCGCATTCATGGCTCGATTCGAGCAGGCCTACGATTCCAACCGGCTGACGAAACCAAGACAGGCCATCGCGGTAGCAGCCGCTCACCATCGCCTTCTCTGGATCCATCCCTTCCTGGATGGCAACGGCCGCGTCACGCGACTCATGTCGCACGCGATGCTGCTGGATCTCGGCGTCGGCTCGGCACTCTGGTCTATCTCTCGTGGGTTGGCTCGCAGATCGACGGAATACAAACGCTTGCTGATGGCCGCCGATGAGGCACGCAAAGGCGATCTGGACGGCCGCGGCGCCCTGTCGCAAAGCGCGCTGATCGATTTCGCGAAGTTCTTTCTCGAATCCTGTCTCGATCAGGTTCGGTACATGCGCGAGCTGCTTGAACCGTCTGAATTGCAGCGACGGATGGAGCTATATGTGCGTGACGAGGAAAGTGCAGAGCGGCTGCCGAAGCGAAGCTTCGCTGTGCTGCGCGAAGCCCTGCTCTCGGGTGAGCTGGAACGCGGGCGCGTACCTGGATTGATCGATGCGAGTGAGCGCACCGCTCGCCGTGTGGTCTCTGCGCTCGTCGAGAAGCGACTACTGCTGTCCGAATCTCACAAGGCACCGCTGCGGCTTGGTTTCCCGATCGATGTGGTCGAGCGGTGGTTCCCCAGGCTGTATCCCGCTGCCTGAGGATGTGAGGAGCGCGAGGCGCGGCGCCATTTCATCGAGCGCGGCTGGCTGCGGGCCACGAGCGAGAAGCTGAGTGAGTGCGGACGTGGCGGCCGATCCGTCGGCTGTGGATACATGGTTGCAGGCAAACGGTAAGGGTGACTCTCATCGATCCCGTGGCGTCAGGAAATCGCAGGTGGGCCCCTTTGCCTTGGAAAGCCGCTCATCCAACGTAGCAAAGGGCAGCTTCAGAGCCTCGGCAACGGCAACGTACCAAGCGTCGTAGCTCGTGACGGCATGGCGCAGCTCCCAGATCCGCTCCGCGAACGGATCGAACGGGAACAACTCCAGATTGAGCTGCATCAGGTCCTCGTACGCCGCATTGGCTTCAGGCGTCGTGATTCCCTTCGCCCTTTCAAGCCTGCGCAGGATGTTGGTGGTTTCGCCGCGCGCCAGTTCGGGCGCGTGCAGGGAGCCGGCCGCAATAATCTCCTCAGCCCATGCGCCATGCGGACCGGAATCGACCAGCGCGGCGACGAGCACCGATGCGTCTACGACGGCGCTCAACGTCGGTCAGCGTCGCGTTCTTTCAGAATCTGCCCCGTCGCGACGCGAGTCAGCGAGGCACGCTTTCTCTTGCGCACTTGTTCCAACCACGCCTCCACTGAGGGCCGGGCGGCCAGACGTTCGAGTTCCGCCCGCAGGTACTCCTGCATGGATTTGCCTTGCAACGCTGCGCGAGCCGCAAGTTCGTCACGGACCTTCTCGGGAACATCGCGAATGGTGATCTGAATTGGCATGCTGGCAGAATGCCAGCGCTACAGGCATCCTGCAAATTATCAGCCAATGTGGAGAACATCAGTGGATTGTTCCCCAAACGAAACTTCTCTCATTGTTCTTTATATAGAACATCGGTAGGGTGTTCGATATGAAGAACATCGCCATTCGCACCGCTCGAGGTCTTGGGGCTGCCGTCAAGGCCCGGCGCCTCGAACTCGGCTGGTCTCAGGCAAAGCTGGCGGATCAGCTGCGTGTACAACGGCAATGGGTCATTCGGCTGGAGGCTGGTGCTGGCGGCGCGGAAATCGGCACGGTGCTCAAGGCGTTCACAGCTCTGGGCTTGTCGATCGTGGTTGGCAACGAGTCAACCGATGCAGGTCAGCGAGCCGCGCCCACTGCCAATCTGGATGACGTGTTCGCACGCTTGACTGCGCGTGATCCGCTGCCGCTCCCCGGTTCGACGCATAAGCCACGTGGCAGAAAATCCACCAGCAGGCGGCGATGATCACGGAACTCATCATCCTGGTCGAAGGCGTGATCATGGGTCGCGTGTACGAGCAGACCGACCGTGGCGGTACGCTTTCCTTTCAGTACGACCCGGGCTGGATCGAACTCAAGGATGCGTTCCCGCTTTCCGTCTCCATGCCGCTGACTGAAGCGCCCTACCGGCAGCGATTCATCAAGACCTTTCTGTCGAATCTGCTGCCTGAGAATCCTGCGGTGCTGGAGGCGTGGGAGAAGAAATACCATGTCTCGCGTAACAATCCTTTCGGTCTGCTCAGGCACGTGGGCGAGGACGTTCCGGGCGCGCTTCAATTCGTGCAGCCCGATCGGCTTGCCGAGTATCAGAACCCTGGTCCTGCGCAGATCCAATGGCTCTCTACTGCTGAACTGACAGACCGCATGGCGCTTCTACGGAAAGATGCCGCAGCATTTCGTTTGGCCACCGATCAGGGGCGCATGAGCCTCGCGGGCGCGCAGGCCAAGACCGCACTCTACTTCGATGGCCAACGCTGGGGCGTTCCATCCGGGCGGATGCCGACCAGTCACATCCTGAAGCCGCGCATCCCCGGCTTCGATGGCATCGTTGAGAACGAACATCTATGCCAGGACATTGCTGCTCGTTGCGGTCTTGCGGCTGCGCGATCCTTTGTGCTTGAGCTGGATGAACCAGTGATTGTCGTCGAGCGCTTCGATCGACTACCGCATCCTGACCCTGAGCGTATTCTGCGGCGCGTGCACCAGGAGGATATGTGCCAGGCGCTGCAGAAACTGCCGAGTGAAAAGTATCAGGAGAGCCGCGGACCTGGCATCGAAACCATCGTGCGCCTGTTGCGTGCGGTCAGCACGGCTGACCAGGAAGATGTATGGCGTTTCGTTGATGCCAACATCTTCAACTACCTCATCGGCGGCACCGATGCGCACGCAAAGAACTATTCGCTCCTCTTCGGTACGAACCAGCAGGTACGCCTCTCGCCGCTGTATGACGTCTCCACCCAGCTGCCGTATCAGGACAAGATTCCTCAGCGCCTGGCCATGAAGATCGGGAGGTTCTACGAGATCGCCGCGATCAGGCTGGCCGATTGGCAAAGCCTGGCAAGACACTGCAAGCTCGACGAGGCAAAGGTGATCGATCGCGTACGCGCACTTGCGCAGATGTTGCCAGACCAGATCGTCGCCGCGCGCGATCAGGCCTTGCGACAGAACCTTCATGCTCACCCGCTGCGTGAAGCGAGTGGGTTCATGCTGAAACACATCGCGACCCGTCTAAATGTACTGCGATGATAGTGACGGGCGTATGGGTCGCCAGCCCGGACGATGTCCGGCAACACTCCCAACCTCGAAGCACATGATGGCAACGATGCGTAGTCTGTGGGTGCTGAGCGGTGCGATGCGGTGTGGTACGACGCCGCCGTGAAACAGGAGGCTTTCGCCGGGGAGCAGCGCGATGCGCTGGGTGCGCGATGATTTGCCGTGACGAAGCTCATCGAGAGGCGTAGTCAGCTCTCCGGGCCATGTTTCCAGGGCGCCGCCTGCGGCATGAGGATCGCTGTCGTAGAGACATGTAATCAAGGCGAGATCGCAACCGCGGATATCCCTGTGCAGGTCGAGATGTGCATCGGCGTCGCAATAGATCGAGAACGTCGCCCGTTCGCCGCACGGGCGAACGGATGCACGCACTTCTCCTGAAATGAAGGCGCTGAGCGCCGGCGCGCGGAACAGGCCATCCTCGATCGGGCCGCCTTCGACACTGATCAGGCGTCGCGCAGGTTCTCCGCCCCGTACCTGCTCCACGTCGCGTCCATGAGGACAGTACTCGATCCGCCCGTTTCGGGATTTCGCCTCACGCAGCAACGCAGCGATGACGGCCTGCTCGACAAGACCCTCGTAAACGCGCGCGCCGCCCTCGCGCAGCACCGGGCTGTGGCCGATGCGCTCGACCTCGCGTTCGAGTTCGCAACTCGCGCAACAGGTCATGGGTTACCCGGCCCGAATGCCGGAGGTTCGCTGAACGTGACGGCTCGTATCAGCGGGCGAACTTCCTTCGGCAGCGTTGCGAGCGGCAGCTCCAGCGAGCGGGCGGTCTTGCCTTTCAGCACGGTCACGGCGCCGTCGCTGCCCACTTGCAACTCGACGTTGAACATCTCGTTGAAGTGATCGATCGGCGCTTCGATGCTGAAGCTGTTGCCCACGACATCGGTTACCTGAAACCCGAGCCCGGCGAACGCGCGCCTGGCCGTGTCCGCCATCGCCTTCGGCGGACGAAGCTCGTCGATGTGCGCTGCGACGGCGCGTTCCGGCGACTTCGGACCGTATTCGAGCACGACGAGAGCTGCGACAGGATGCGATCCGGATGACTTAGTTGCACACATCGGCGAGTTCTCCCGCCCGCTGCGTCGCGCCGAGTGCGAAGCGTCCAGCGCGTCGGCTTGCCGATTCGAGCGGCGCTCGAAGCGAGGCGGGCATCAGCACCAGGCTAAGGTACTGCTCGCCCTCCCGCAGCGCCAGCTTGTGCGCGACGAGCCCTTCGAGAAATGCACGTACATGGTTCGCATCGAAGTCGTCTTCAGGGTGTTCGAGCGCGAGGCGTTCCATGACGCTGCGCAGCGACCGCGTTTCGTCGATGCACTCCAGGATGGTGCGTTCGTAGGAGGACAGCTTCAACGCCGGCGTTCTGGCGCAGGGCCGCGTATCGCGCAGGTACAGCTCCGCTCCATGCGCGGTTGCCTGCAGCGTCCCGCCATTGCCTCCATCTCGCAGGGCTTCCAGTTGCGCCGCCACCTCGCGGGCGAGCGTGCTTGGTTCGAAACCGGGGCGGTATGCGAAATCGAAGTAGTAGGCGACCTCATCGACACGCATGCCCTCTACCGGGTAGAGAAATCGGTAGGGCGCAATCGGCTGCACGTTGGTCAGTCCGAACGCGTGCGGCTGCTGGAAGTAGGGACTGAAGCGATCGAGGCGAATCGGGCCGCATGCGCCGGCGAGTTGCAGGTGACCGATCAAGGGCAGCAGCGCGAGGATTTCCTCGTAGTCCTGATCGCGCTCTCCCGGAAAGCCATACAGGAGATTCCAGTCGACCGAGATCGAGTATTCGCGACACCACTTGAGCAGTTGCACGTTGCGCAATGCCGTGGTGCCCTTGCGCATCAATCCGAGGATATGCGAACTGAGGGATTCGATTCCGGGTTGGATGCGCGTGATATGAGCGCGCGCAAGTGCTGCGACATGATGTCGTTTGAGATTTGCCTTGACTTCATAGAAGAGCTCGCCAGGCAGATCGAGTTTTGCAAGCTCAGGCAGCACGGTCTCGAAATACTTCATGTCGAGGATGTTGTCGACGGCCTCGAGCACCGGGCAGGGCCATTGTTTCGTGAGCGCTCGAAGTTCGTCCAGCATGCGGCCGGGGGACTTGCTGCGAAAACCCATCGTGTGGCCGTTGAGTCCGCAGAACGTGCAGTGTGACTTTGCGCCCCACCAGCAGCCACGGGAACTCTCGAAGACCAGCACCGGCGGCGCCTGTTGTGCCGATGGACTGCGCTGGCGAGCCGCGAAGTAGCCCGAGAAATCCGGATGCGGCAATGCGTCCATGTCCACGATCGGCGCCGCAGGCCCTGTGTTGATGCTTGCGCCCTCCTGGCGAAAAACGATGCCGCGTACGGCTCGCAATGCTTCGCTGCGGGCGCGACGCGGCGCACGATGTGCGCGGATCAGTGCCGGGAAGGACTCATCGGCCTCGCCGGAGCAGACATAGTCGACGAAAGGAAACGCTCGATGGAGTTCCACGCCCATCGGCCCTTCCCAGTTGGCACCGCCGAATACGATGGCAAGGTGCGGGTGATCGCAGGACAAGCGGCGTGCCAGCGCCAGCGAGGCGACATTCTGTTCGAAGGTCGAGGTGAAACCGACGAGATCGAAATCGCTCCAGCGCATTGACGCGAGTGCGTGAGCGAGAAACGGCTCCACGTATCGCCGGGCGAAGAGCAGTTCGGCGATCTGTTCATTCGTGAGCCGCCATTGCCTTTGCAGGATGTCGCTCTGGTAGGCGGCATCACGCGCCCGATCCACGCCGTAGAGCGCCTCGGAGAACAGCCATTCGCCTGCAAATGCGATATGCGGAAGATCGTGCGCAATCCAGCGATAGCGTTCGGCGCCGACGAAATCGGCGAACAGGGTATTGAGATAGTGGACTTCGCTCGCGATTCCTTCGCGATCGAGAATCGACTTCAGGATACTGAGCCCGAGCGTGGGGCGCTCGAGCGCGCCCCACGGCATGTGGATCAGTGCGACGCGCTTCGTCGTACGCTGCATGGCTTCGGTTCGGGCCGGCTACAGATTCGATGGCTCGATCTTGCCCTGCAAGACCATCTCCTCGAGCGCACGAACGTCTTCCTCGGTCATTTGTGCGCCTTCCCTCTCGCGCCTGCCGGTCTCGCCTTGATCGCGGTTGGATACCGGACCGACGGGTGTCACGGGTTGAATCGGAATGACAGGTCTGACTGGAGTGATTGGCTGGATCGGCTCCACAGGTTGAATCGGCCGTATCGGCTCGATGGGTTGGACCGGACGTATGGGTTCTACCGGTTGGATCGGCCGTATGGGTTCTACCGGTTGGATCGGCTCGATGGGCCTGACCGGTCTGATCGGTTCGATGGGACGAATCGGGCGGATCGGACCGAGACAGCGGATCTTCGCGACGAGCACTGCGGCGCTTGCATTCACGAGGCCCGTGCCGGTCGCGAGGTCCGGTCCTGGTCCGGCAGCCGCCCCGCTCGATGCGGGATTGCAGTTGCCGGTCGTCACATCGATGGCGGTGCGCATGAGAATGTCGCGCACTTCAGCAGGCGTGAGACGAGGGCAGGCCTGCTTTATGAGCGCTGCCGCTCCCGCCAGTTGAGGCGCTGCGGCGGAAGTGCCGCTGATCGCCGCCCAGCCATCGTTGGATGCGGTTTGGTCGCCGTTCGGATGAGTGCCGCCTGCCAATCCAACATCGATCTCGGAGCCGGGTTGAAGTGGCAGCATGATGTACGCGGCGCGCGGCCGCATCCCAACCAGACCGCAGACATCGGGAGCATTGCGTCCCGGATAGATCGGACTTGCGAAACCACTCGCATAGTCGGATGCCCGCAATGCCCCGGTCGCGTCTATGAATACTCCGCCCGCGGAGACGACGTCCGGATGCTGACCGGGGAACCCGAAGTGTCCGTTGCCTGCGGAGAACACGACGAGAATCCCGCGCGCTACGGCATCTGCGATCGCCACCGCGAGCGCCTGGTTCGCAGGCGAGAGCGGTCCGCTGCGAATATCGCTTCCCCAACTGCACGTGATGATGTCGGGATTCAATCCGACGGCTGCATTGAATGCCGCTGTGGTGTTGGCAAAGTTGATCTTTACGGGCAGCACTTCGGCGTCCGGCGCGACAGCGAAAATGTTTGCAGACTCCGCTGTGCCGTGTCCGTTGTCGTCGACAGTCGGGTCCGCTGTGCCGGGAGCGAGCGTTACGGGCGCAACGCGGTAGCCCCGAGCCGCAAAGAAGGGGTGTGCAAAATGACCGCTATCCACCATGGCGATGCGGATCCCGCGGCCGGTTGTACCCGAACGATGTGCCTGGTCGGCGTTGCAGCCGAGGGACACGTCGTGAGGAACTTCCAGATGCCAATATGCTTTCTTGGGCGCATACGGCAGCGCCGAGAACGGATATCGCGGTTCCTCGATCGCGACGCCTTCGATCACGTTCTCGAACGGCGTGCCTTGAACCGAGATGAGGCCGAATCGGGGCGAGCTCTCCGCAGTGAAGAATGTGGCCGTGTCCTCGACACCGCCGGACTTTCGCGTCAGCAACTCCTCGGCAACGACCGCCGTCTTGAATGCCTTCTCGTAGACCTTGATCGGCGCTGCGATGTTGATCGTGTACGGTGAGATCTGAAGGATGCTGAACCCTGCATCCTCAAGCCGGCTGGCGGCGCGGGCGATCGTCTGCTCGTCTGACATGTAGTTGGAAACCATGCCCGCATCGACAGGTGCCGAGGCATCGAACATCGAGATGCCGCCGACGGAGCGCGGAGAGACTTCGGCAAACAACACCGGCGGGATCGTTGGCGTGCCCGCAGATCGTCGCGCGCGCGCCGCTCGTGTTTTCTCCGGTCCGCGTCCCTTGCTCGTGGCTGTGTGACGTTTTCGAGTGGCCATGAGACACCTCCGCGCGATCTGATGTGAAGAGCGTCAATGACGCCTGTCGCGAACGCTAGTGAAGAGCGTCCACAGTCGCAATCGGTCTTTCGTTCGCATTGACTTGTCATCGTGAAAATCGCCGCTCGCCCATCGATGTGAAGCCTGCGCGCTTTCCACGGCCATGCAGTCTCGAAGCGCTTCCGTCAGCCCCCGTATTGCTTCACGAAAAATGTTGCCGGGCTGGGTCGTTGCCTCACGTGAGACGTTACCGGCGACAGCGAGTGTCACAATACTGCCTTCATTCCCTCGGGAGGGCACTATGGACACCAAGATGACGCACCAGTCGCGGGCCGAATTGGCGAACGCCATTCGCGCATGCTATCGATCGGCGACCGGCGAGCAGAAGTGCAAGATCCTCGATGAGTTCATTGCAGTGACCGGCTATCACCACAAGTCGGCGATGCGAGCACTGAACGGCGAGCCAATCGCCAAGAGGCGGCAAACCCGCGCGCGCCCCTCGCTGTATGACGAGGCGGTGCGGGCTGTGCTGATCGTGCTCTGGGAAGCCTCCGATCGGGTATGTGGGAAGCGCTTGCGAGCGCTGTTGCCGATTCTATTGCCGGCGTTGGAGTGCATGGATATTTGGATCTTGCTGGGGCCTTTGCGCCAAAAGATCCCTGACCATGAGCGCATCGACGATCGATCGATTGCTGTGAGGGCCGCGTAGCGCGACACGCTTGAAGAAGTCCCGCCCGCGCTATGCTCAAAACCCACATGACCGAGTCCCATCGGTAACATCGCTGCGTAGACATCCGGTAACAAAATTACGTGAGGCAATACGGGCGAGCGCGTCAGCGGCTGGCAGTTGAAGATGGAACGGCTGCCGGATGCGAAGTGGCTGCGCGAACTCATCGATGATCGCGATGCTGCATCCTGATCGCTCGATCGAGCAGGTGTACCTGCACCGCTCACCGATCGATATGCGCAAGCAGATGGACGGCTTGGCAGCATTGGTCGAAGGCGTGCTGAAGCTGGATCCGTTCGCCAGCGGCCTGTTCGTTTTCATCAACCGCAAGCGCGACAAGCTGAAGATACTGGCGTGGGACGTCTCGGGTTTCATCGCTGGTACAAACGCCCTGGAGCAGGAGAAGTTTTCCTGGCCGCATCGATCGAACGCGACGGTCGTGACGTTGAGCGGGTGAGTAGTTGCACTGGCTGCTGGATGGCTACGATGTGGTTGCGATGAAGCCGCATCGAGCGCTGCATTTTTTTCATGCGAGTTGATCCATTGAACGCACACGTTCGCTGCACTCGCATACGTGCTCAATGCTCAAGAACAACTTGCGCAACCGCAGGAACACGACGCCCAACTGGCCGCGAGCGTTGATCTGCTAAAGGAAGAGAACCGCTGGCTCAAGTCGCAGCTATTCGGTCGCTCCTAGGAGAAGCGCGCTATCGATGAAGTGTCACCCGACCAGGCGCGGCTGATGTTCAATGAGGCGGAGGCCATCGCGCACACGCCCGTGACCGATACAAGGCCGAGCAGCTGGATAACGTGTCGGCGAAGCTGACGGTCATCCGCCATGTTCGACTGCCCCTGCAGTAGGGACGGGTCTGCCCCGCGCTCCCCCAATCTGGACGGTCGCAGTGAGTCGTTGAGGTGTCGGTAATATGCCGGCGCCAATCATTCGCGCAGGCAACACAAGATCCCTATGACAAACGTTACAGGTCGGCTCCGCGACGAATACATCCTGAACCACGATGAGTCATCATACCCGTTCCTTATCATGACTCAACTGTCCATATACGTGAATAATTCGGAGCGGTTGGCAGGGCTACGCGCTGGTGCGATGCGGAATGTAATTGGAGGTCGCGTCTGTCTGGCGACCGCGCGAAGGATGTATATGTCGTGTGTTGCGTCGGACTGGAGGTCTGCATACCACCGCTTCCATAACTTTGGCACTGTTTGACGCAAACCCGTTCAGTGTTACCGGGTCTAGAAACGAGTGAGATGAACGATGAAGGGTAGCTTTGATTTGTCAGGACATGTTGCGCTGATAACCGGTGCCGCGCGTGGACTCGGGTTCGAGATGGCTCGTGCAATGGGTGCGGCCGGCGCGGTGGTTTATGTCAATGGTAGCCATATCGAACGAGCATGTGATGCGGTAGAGCGACTGAAAGCCGAGAACATTCAGGCATTTCCATCCGTGTTCGATGTGAGGGACGAGCGTGCGGGCGAAGCTGCGGTGGCCGAGATTTTCGCGCAGCATGAACGTTTGGACATTCTTGTCAATAACGTCGGAATGAGATTTCGCGAGCCGCTCGATCGCATTGGAAGTGCTGAGATCAAAACCATGCTCGACACCAATGTCGTTGCTGCGTTCGCGCTCGCGAAGGTGTGCACTGCAATCATGATGAAGCAGAGATACGGGCGAATCATCAACGTCAGTTCGATCAGCAGTGAACGCGCCCGGGCAGGAGATGCGGCATATCTGGTTTCCAAGGGCGCTTTGAACGCGTTGACGCGCGCGCTCGCTGCGGAGTTCGGACAGTACGGCATCACGTGCAATACGCTCGTACCCGGAACGTTCCTCACGGAAGTGAATGCGGAGCGATTTGCATCACCCGCGATGCAAGAGTGGTTCAAAACTCGCACGCTGTTGCAACGCGTAGGGCAGCCGTGGGAGATCGGCGGCGCTGCCCTTTTTCTGGCGTCGCCAGCGTCGACATATGTGACCGGAGTTTCGCTTCCCGTCGATGGAGGATATTGGGTGGCGGGGTAGAGCGGGGTTCGCAGCGGCCCACGACGACTGAAGGTCATATGCTCTCTAAATTAGCTTGACGTGGTGTGCTCGGTGCTTGGAATTCAAGCGATGGCAGGCCGCCGACTGGCGTTGGTCTTATGATCGAAATCAAGCTCTCATTCGATACTGATGCCGAATGTGTGTTGCGCGACACACTCTTTTGGGACCCGCCCGCGCTCAATCCAGAATAGAAAATGAAGACCCGCTCGGACCAGATCCTGACCAATCGCTGTTCCTGGGATTGTTCTGCGAACTCCCTACGGCGCTGATCGCGAGTGCCATGCTGTTTGTGCGAGACGATGTAAACGGTGACAACGACAGCCGCGCACGTGGAGAGAGTTATGCCAACCATAGTGCGTGCCCACTTACGCAGGGGCTAGCAGTACTACTTCGCTGCTGGGATGCAGGCGTTCACCGATCGCGGGGTGAAGTTGTCGACACCCAGTGAGAACAAGCAGGTGATCCATAACTTGACCTGAATCAAATGAGCAGACCTCGACTTCCGTATGTCACGAATCATCAAGACTCCGGTCGCGAACGGATGTGATAGTGGCTTCGAGAATGAAAACTAGGGGCGAAGCAGATGCCGATGAAGATGGGCAGAGCAGTGCGGGTGTCGCGAGCGGAGACGCTGTTATTCATGATGGTTACCGGTTATGCATTGCAGGTGGTCCCTGCGGTCGCAGAAACTGATCATCAATTGAAGGTGAGTCTCGATGAAATCGAAGGCATCATCGTTACTGCGCGAAAGCGGGACGAATCGTTTCAGGATGTTCCCATCGTCGCCACCGTGATTCAGCAAGCGACGCTGGAGCAATCGAAGATCGACGATCTCTACGCCGTCGCGTCCCGTACGCCCGGGCTGGTGTTGGGTGGCACTGTCGCAGATTTCGGTGCTCAGTTGTCCATCCATGGCATTGGAACGACAGGGGCAAATTCCACCATGGATCAGTCGGTGTCGTTGAACATCGATGGTCTGCAGTTGACTCAGGGAAATGCCTACTCAGTGGGCATGTTCGATGTGGCGCAGGTCGAGATATTGAAAGGGCCGCAGTCGCTGTTCTTTGGAAAGAACAATACTGCCGGTGTGATTTCGCTTCGCAGCGCCGACCCGACGGATGAGTTCGAGATGATTGCGCGTCTGGGATACGAGGGGGAGGCCGAAGAGAAAGAAGCCGAGTTCATTCTATCCGGGCCGGTATCGGACACGCTTCGCCTTAGGCTTGCGGGCCGCTACTCAGACCAGGAGGGCTACTTCGTTAACGAGGCGGAAGCCATTCCGGGTCTCGGCGGTAGAACGCCGGAATTTCGCAATATGGCCCCCGTCGAGGAGTGGATGGTGAGGGGCACAGCGATCTTTGAGCCACATGACAGGTTTACCGCGCGCTTCAAGATGAACTACAACGACTTTTCGTCGAGCGGTGCCGCAACGCCGCTGCAGATCACCTATTGTCCTGAAGGCAACGGTCCCATCGTCCCGGTCGCCAACATCCCGTTCATCGCCGACGACGATTGCAGCGTTGATAAAGTCATACGGCTGACGTGGCTCGATCCGGCTGCGTTCGACAGTCTGAAGCGGAATGGTGAGCCGTTTCACGAACAGACACAGGCGTTCGGAACGCTCGAGCTGAACTTCGACGTCACGGATGCCCTCAACCTCGTCTCGGTAACGGGTTACTCCGACCTCGATTTTTTCGCTCAGACCATTGGCAGCGCTGGCGGAACGACGACATCGAGTTCTGCACAAATCATGTTTACCGACGTTCAGTTCACTCAGGAATTGAGGCTGAGTTCGGACTTCAGTGACAGTACCGTGAACTTCATGGCGGGGGCCTTCTATCAGGATGCCGAACAGCAGCGGATCACACGACTTCCTGGGAATACCTTCATCGGGCTACCCGCGCTGCTGCAACACCATATTCAAGATGTGGGTATTCGCTCGACGTCGATCTTCGGACAGGTACTGTGGGATGTGACGGAGAAGCTGGAGCTGACGGCTGGGGCGCGCTGGACCGATGAAGAGCGCACCCATGATCAGATCAACCTGAATCCAGGTAATGGTCCAGTCGGTCCAATGGTCCCAATGGTTCCAAGAATCAGCTCATCGAATACGTCACCGGAGGTGACGCTGACGTATAAGCCAACGGATGTGCTGACCGCGTTCGCCTCATACAAGACGGGATTCAAGTCAGGCTCGTTCAATACTTCGACCATCCAGCCACCCTCCCGCGACGCTTCCTTTGGTGACGAGGAAGCGGCAGGCGGCGAGGTGGGTCTCAAGGCGCTCCTGGCAGACCGACAACTGGCGGCGAATCTCGCGATCTACTACTACAAGTACGACGATCTGCAAGTTGGCGCCAACGAAGTTTCAGACTTAGGCGGAGGCAATTTTTCAGCTCTCCTGCGCATCCTGAATGCTGCGTCAGCAACGACGAAGGGTGTGGAATTTGACGTGACATATTCGCCGGCTGCGATCGACGGGCTGACCCTGAGCGGCGCTTTGAACTACAACCACGCGAGGTATGACTCCTTCACCAACGCGCCCTGCGGCAACAACCAAACGATCTCACAAGGTTGTGATCAGTTGTTCAATCCGACGACCGGGAGATTCACGTCTCAGGATCTGTCCGGGCACAAGCTGGTGCGCGCGCCGGACTGGTCGGGCTACGCAGGGTTCAAGCAAGAGATGTATCTCGACAATGACATGATGCTTGATCTAGCCGCTGGCGCGAACTACGTGTCCGAGTACGGCACGGTCGTCATCGATCGTCCAGGCTTTGAACAGGGCGACTACGTCAAGGTCGACGCTTCTCTGGCACTACGCGGGAGAGAAAACCGATGGGAAGTCGCACTGATCGGACGCAACCTCACCGATAAGCTGACAAGAGGAGTTTGTTTCAACTCGAATTCGCAGAACGGAGGCGTTTTTGGTGGGCAGGTCAGTGGCGCCGCTGTGGGCGGGCCTGCGGGTGACGACGAGGCGGGCTGCAGTGTGGAGCGCGGTCGTGAAGTATGGGGTCGCATTTCTTTGCGATTCTGACGTTGTAATGAAATTTGTTTTACTTTGGTTTGCATAGGAACAGCGATGAGTACCGTGAATCGCACGAACGAGAATCAGCTCAGACAGGAGCTTATTGGGTTGGAGCACAAGCGATACGAACGCCTGAAGGCGGGCGATTTCGCGGGCTTGGGCGAATTTCTGGCTGACGAGTACCTTCACAACCACGTGTGGGGCGGCCAGATCCTCTCGAAGGCGAGCTTCCTGGAGACGATTAAAGGAGATGATCTGGTTGTGAAGGACGTAACGATCTCGGAACCTGACGTCCGCTTCTACGGAGATTGTGCCTTGGTCTCCGGAATCATCGATCTACGCATCACACTTTCTTCGATAGAGAAGCGGCCGGTCAAAGAGAACGAGACAGAGCAAATCCGCTACTACCGTTACCTGGATGTCTGGGCCAAGAAAGACGATTCTTGGAAGCTCGTCGCACGCCAGGCGACGAACCGACAACCGCCAACGATTGTCGGTCCTCGATAGGACAGACTTCGCCACCCGATGCCCTTGTGCGCATCTTGATGCGGCCAATTAAAGCCGGTGTGATGAGTGTCTGACAGCATGGCTGTCAGCATCCAGCTTGCTTTCTCAAGGTGTGTGCCGGGGACGCAGACCTCGGAACCGATAGTGCCACAACGCTACGCGCTGCCCGCGGCGCTCAGGGTGACCAGGTGAACAGAGAATGCCAAGAGAGCCGCTTGCTCAGTCATCTAGCCTACATGGAGCCGACCGTCTGACAGAAATCATGGATCAAGTGGCCGAGCCAAAATTAGCGACTGGACCCGAGTGCTCTGAAGCTAGCGCACATCGCCGGGCGGGATACCTTGGAGAGTTCCGCCTCTATTGGCGCTCGTTGGCAGCTGCAGGGCTGGGGCAAGCTGCCGGGTTCAGTTTGGTCAACTATATTGGCAATATCTTCACGCCACATTTGATCGACGAGTTTAGTTGGTCTCGTTCACAAATTGCGCTCGTCAGCACGATTCACTTCCTCAACATACTGAGCCTTCCCATTGCTGGACGCCTGACCGATGTCTTCGGCGTGCGTCGAATCGCATCGGTCGGGGTCGTCAGTGCGCCTCTTGCGTTCATCGGGCTGAGTTTCATGACTGGTGACTTGTGGATGTTCTTTCTGCTCAGCCTCCTGCAACTCATCATTGTCGGCGGCGCAACGAACGGCGGCGTCTATGGTCGTCTGATTGTGCAGACATTCGATCGATCGCGAGGCGGCGCATTGGCTATCGCTGCATGTTTAGGACCGATTGCGGGAGCAGTCATGGTTCCCTTTCTTTCGGGGCTCATCGACCTACACGGTTGGCGTGCAGGCTATGTTGCGGTTGCTGTGTGTGTTGGTGTGGCGGGGCTCGCGGTGCTCGTGCTGATTCCACCCGCTTCGACTCCCCAACGACGATCCGTCGCTGCGGCTCGGGAACCCTCGATGATGTATGGCACCATCGTACGCAGCCGTGCGTTCCAGCTGATTTTTGCTGGAGTGGTCCTGTGCAACCTGTCGTTTACGATGCAGACGGCCCATCTGAAGGTGATATTCCTGGATCGTGGAATCGACTCGGCGACCGGATCATTCCTTGTTTCGCTATTCGCCATCAGCGTCATCATCGGGCGATTGCTGGCCGGCTTGGCGCTGGATCGCTTTCCGACCTATGCCGTTATGGCGATCACGATGGGCCTTCCCTGTCTCGGTCTGGGGATACTCGCATCGGGCTCAGCGACGATCGTGGTGGTCGGCGCAGCCGTCCTGCTGATTGGGTTCTCCATCGGGGCCGAGGGCGACATCTTCGCCTATGCGGTAGGAAAGTACTTCAAACTGCACATCTTCAACACGGTGCTTGGCCTGGTCTTCGCTGGAATTGCCCTGTCCATTGCGTCAGGCTCTTTGCTCTTGAGTCTCACGCTGAAGCTCACGGGTGGCTACACGCTGTTTATGTCTATTGGTTCTGCTGCGGCATTCATGGGTGGCGTCATGTTCATGCTGCTCAAGCGAGTGTCTGCAGTTCGCTGAGTTGGTAAAACGGTGTGGAACTCACGGATCATGAGCCCATCGCCGTTTGCCATCACAGCTCGAGCGAGCGTCAGCGTGCATACCGATAGTCACCGCAGGCCGATGCCTGCTGTGTTCCATCGGTGGGTAATGGACTGCGCCGAAGCATGGATACGAGCGCCTAGTAGAGGAGGGCGACATGGATCTGGGAATCAAGGGTCGCGTCGCTTTGGTTACCGGTGCGAGTGGCGGCATCGGTCGAGGAATCGCATTGGCATTCGCCCGCGAAGGCGTCAACATCGCCGTCTGTGCTCGCACTGAGCGCCTTTTGCAGGAAGTCGCCGACGAGGCTCGGCAGTACGGTGTGTCTGTGTTTTCGCAATGTGTCGATGTGAAAGATCCGCAAGACATCGCGCGTATGGTCGTGGCGACCAGGGAAGCCCTGGGGCAGATCGACATCCTCATCAACGCCATCGGAGGCAGATCCAAACTCGGTCCGCTCGTGGAGATCGATGATGCGGACTGGCAGAGCAGTCTCAATCTGAACCTGATGAGTGCCGTTCGGTTCTCGCGGGCTGTCCTTCCGGGCATGCAGGAGCGCAAGTGGGGTCGCGTGGTGCACATCTCTTCTGTCGCGGGGTTGCAGGTGCCCGCTGCACCCTCGAATAGAGTGGTCGAGTACGGGACGAGCAAGGCGGCCCTGATTGCGCTCACGAAGTACGCCTCGGAGCACGTCGCAAGCGACAATGTTCTAGTCAATTGTGTATGTCCCGGCCCGATTCTTACTCAACGCGTGTGGGGAGACCTGCCCGAGGACGTTGCCCGTCAGCGGCTCCAAGTGGTTCCGATGAGGCGGGCCGGTACCGTGGATGAAGTGGCGGATCTGGTTCTCTTTCTATCCTCCGAGCGATGCACATACATCACCGGCACTGCGATCCCGATCGACGGTGGGGATTCGAGGGCAATTCCCTAAAGCAGTGCCGCAAGTGACCAGGCCAGCAGAATGAGCAGGCGATGCTGCGACCACTATTGCAGTGGAATCGCCGAGAGTCTTGCGATGATGATTCTCGATTCTACGATTGACTCGGTAGATCGTAGGTAGTAGCTGGCTCCGCACGCTCCTGCCCGACGACGCACGGCGGTGTGAGCCGTCGATCAGTCAACGCGGCTGATTTCATCTCGTCCCAAACTATCAAGACGCCAATCTGACGTGCTGATATCAATGGGCACGAGAAGGTTGAGTCACGCGCATTGATGGTGTCTGTTCGTGCATGGCCGCGTTCTTGTAGCGCAGAAGTGCTTTTCATACCACTACCGAGGTCGTTGAATGACTACACAAGTCCGAGCTTCCGTCGGCACCGGGTATAGGCTCCTGATCGGCGGTCGGCTGGTTGAAGGTGCCACGGCGTTTGACGTCGCGAATCCGGCGACGGGACAAGTTCTCGCCGCGTGTCCTCGAGCCGATTCGGAACAGCTTGAAGCAGCCGTAGCCGCCGCGAAGGCCGCATTCCCCGCGTGGTCCGTTAGAGCAATCGAAGACCGACAGAAGTTGTTGATCAAGCTTGCGGATGCCCTGGAAGCGCGGAAGGAGGATTTCGCAAAGTTGCTGACGCAGGAGCAGGGCAAGCCGATTGCTCACGCTGCTGGAGAGGTCACGATGACCGTCGCCATGCTCAAGACGTTCGCGTCGATGAACTTGCCGATCAGGCTACTCAGGAAAACGGAGAAGTCACGAATCATTGAGCACCGTGCACCGCTGGGCGTCGTCGCGGCAATCACGCCGTGGAATTTTCCGCTCGCGATACTTGCCGGCAAGTTGGCACCCGCGCTGCTTGCCGGTAACACGGTTGTCGCAAAGCCGGCGCCCACCACGCCCCTGACGACCTTGCTGTTCGGGGAGTTGTGTGCGCGGATCCTGCCACCCGGGGTCGTCAACGTTATCGCGGACGTGAATGATCTTGGGGCCGCCCTGTCCTCACATCCCGATGTGGCGAAGGTTACTTTCACTGGGTCCACGGCGACTGGCAAGAAGGTGCTTGCCAGCTCGGCGGATACGCTGAAGCGGGCCACGTTGGAGCTTGGGGGAAATGATGCGGCGATCGTCCTAGAGGATGTCAACGTTGCGGAAGTCGCGCCCAAACTGTTCTTCAGCGCAATGGTCAATACCGGCCAGGTCTGCCTCGCGATCAAGAGAATCTATGCTCACGATTCGGTCTACGACGCACTGTGTGGTGCGCTCGCGAAGTGCGCGAAGAGTGCCGTCGTGGGCGATGGCCTGGATCCGAAGACCGAATTCGGGCCACTGCAGAACAGGGTGCAGTTTGAACGGGTAAAGGAACTGATCGCCGAAGCCCGCCGCGATGGGACCATCGTTGCGGGAGGTGATGTATCGAGTGGCTCCGGATTTTTCATTCGGCCAACGATCGTACGCGACATTCCGGACCGCGCGCGGCTCGTGAAGGAGGAGCAGTTCGGTCCCATACTGCCGGTTCTACGCTACTCGGATATTGACGATGCGATTGCACGTGTGAACAGCACCGAGTACGGACTCGGCGGAAGCGTGTGGTCTGCAAATCCGGATCGGGCTTACGAGGTTGCCTTGCGCATCGACTCGGGTACTGTGTGGGTCAACACCCATCTGGACTGCCCGCCCGACGTCGCGTATGGCGGGTCGAAACAGTCAGGTCTCGGTGTGGAACTTGGGCAGGAAGGTCTGGAAGAGTTTACGCAACGCAGAGTGGTCAATGTCGCGCTCTGAGCCACGAGATACGCGCGTCTGAGTTTGCAGCCCTGCAGCCAACACATCTCCCTTCCAAGGCTTACAGAGAAAGTCGTTCGCCGCGGTGGGAAGCATTGAGTGCCAGTATGGTGAAGAATCTTCGTAGGCCGGCGACGGATGCATCCTCCAACAGGTTAATGTCCCCGACTGTGCGGCCGGCCCGCAACGCCGAGCCGGGGGCGCTGACCGGCAAGGCCATCGTCATCACGGGAGCAGGTCGTGGCATGGGCGAGGCCTATGCGCGTCTTGCGGCGGCCGAGGGTGCGCGGGTCGTGGTGAACGATATCGACAGCGCCGAGGTGGAACGGGTGGTCAGATCGATTCGAGAGGAGGGAGGAGCGGCGATTGCGCAGTGCGGTGATGTATCGTCTTGGGATGAGGCAGAGGCGCTCACGCAATTCTGCGTGCGCGAATTCGGCTCTCTCGATGGATTTGTCAACAATGCCGCACTTTTCCACATGGCTCTCGCCCAGGAGGAGACGGCGGCACATGTACGTCGAATAGTCGAAGTGAACGTACTTGGGACCGCCTTCTGTGGCTACGCGGCGTTGCGTCAGATGATCCACCAAGGAAGTGGGTCGCTCGTCAGCATCACCTCCGGCGCGCACGCTGGGATTCGGGGCATGTCTGCGTATGGCGCTACAAAAGGAGCAGTCGCTTCGCTGACGTACAGTTGGGCTCTGGATGTGGAAGGGACTGGCGTGCGGGTCAACGCCGTCTCGCCAATGGCGCAGACTCGGATGGTCGAGGCGACTGCAGCGTTCTTCCGCAGCCATGGTCAAACGGAGGGACATCAGATCTCGACGCCGCCGGAGAATAACGCGCCCGTCGTGATCTACCTGCTCTCGGACCTCGCCAGGACCGTGAATGGCCAAATCGTCCGGGTCCAAGGTCCGGCGATGAACCTAATGACACACCCAGCAGTACTGAACCCGGGAATCAACGATGAAAATTGGACCGTGCGGTCGGTCGCGAAAGCCTTCTCCTCAGAGTTGGAAAAGCAACAGTTGCCGCTCGGCGTGCAGTCGTACGATGTGAAGGTCAGGTCATACAGCGTGCCTTATGCGCGTGGGGACTCGACGAAGCAGGAGATGAGTGCTGACAACCCGGGAAGGCCTGACGCATCTGGCCGTTAGTCAATCGGCAGGGAGAAAGATCGTACGCGCGAGACCGGTCGGGAGCGAAGTTCAGCTGCTGCGGTTGCGCGAGAATTGAGCCGACCCATCAGTGGGGCTGTGGTGCCTCCCAGAAGGCATATTGGTTCCTCGTGCTCATCTCGTCTCGCAGGCCTCGTGCGGCGGCTACGCCGCTGCCTCTATGCATCAGCGGACCAAGACATCGCGGCTCTAACTAAGGAGCCGCGTGAAAATAACTTGATCAATTGGCCTATGACTGGGTCGGTGAAACTGCCAATAGAATTGCGTTACGACTCGTCAACGTAGATGGAAAATTGGTCAACTTATTTTCACGCGACGCCTAAATGTCACGAATTAGTCTCCGTCTAAGCTTCTGCGGTGTGACCGAGAACCACCGATAGCAGCTGCGCGAGAGCACGGCGGCCTCCGCATAGCCGAGCTTCTCAGCCACATGCATGAGCGGCATCTCCGCATCCTGAATGTAATGCAGGGCCATCTCTCTACGGACCTCGTCCTTGATGCTTTCGAACGAGGTGCCTTCGGACCGCAGCCGGCGATGCAGCGTGCGCCGATGCATACAGCAATGGGCCGCAATCTGTTCGCTCGTACAGTGCTTGGTACCTAGGTATTGCAGGACGAGGCTCCGTATGCGTGCATGGATGGATGGCTCCGTTCCGAGATGGCGGTGCTTACGGGGTGGGGGATTGCTCCCCATTAAGTACGATGGCTCGCTCCTCGGGCGCGGCGCGTCGGACAGCCGTCGATCGGGTGCGTTGCCAAGTATCGGTGCAGTAAGGGCGTCCGTGGCGTTGTGAGATTTCCGGTCGGACCGCGCTGCGTTGGATTGGTCCACCGCCACGCATGCCTGAGGTGCGAGACCAAAGGCGAATCGCGGCACCTTGTTGGCGTTCATGTAACCCCCGCTCGAGTCTTTTCTTACGTTTCGTGCCCATCCTTTGGCGATGGCAAAAAACTGTGCCGATTCCTCTTGTACACATATGTGTACAAAACGGTCACAGTAATGAACATATAAGACACTAAGGACTCGTGAAGTCAATAAGGAGGGCTTTACGGCAATGGCGGGTCGGCGCCGTCTGGGAATCAGAGCGCCGTACCGAGTTCCCAGCGGACGCAGTGTGGAAAGCACATCAAGGGCGGACGCTCGTGCGTTGGATGCGTAACGAGTGTCGGCATCGACGGCGGTAGAGGCCGCCGGTTGAGGGTTTCAGCGAAACTGCTGCGGACGATGCTTGTTTAGCTCGCGCTTCAGAGTTGCGGCGATTTTCGGGATGTTCTGCACCATCCGCGTTGTTGGGCCGCCGACAACGATGGACAGGCAACGGTCGTGCAATCCAGCGGGGAGCGCCACGCCGATCAGATCCGTGGCGTAGCTGCCATTCTCATGCCAGCCACGCGCGATTGCCTTCTTGATCTCGGCCTCAACCTGCTTTGCGTCTGTCAGGGGAACCCCGGCGGATGCTTCATAGCTCACTTTCTTCAGCAGTGAGGCACGCTGCACTTTGGAGTACTGGGCTAGAAGTGCGCGACCGGCAGCTGTCGTGTGCAGCGGCATCTGATAGCCGACGTGTGCTGTAAACCGCACGACATGCGGAGATTCGGCGATATACAGCAGCACCGCATTGGTGCCCGAGGGCCCCGCGATGGCAACCGTCTCTTCGGTAAGGCGAGCCACCTGATCAGCGACTGTGCAGAGTCCTTCTGGCAGAAGCTCTGCATCGATGTCTCGAAGAATCAAACCCCAGCGTGTGCTGGGATAGAAACCGGCTCGTGGTTGCGGCTCGTACAAGTAGCCGCGCAACGCAAGTGTGCTCAGCAGATTGAACGTACTGGAGCGTGGCCATCCCATCGCTGCTGCGATCTCGGGTGGCGTGCAGGGTCTTCTGTTCTGCGCGAAGTATTCGAGCAGATCCAACACATTCTCCGCCTGGCGCACCAGCATTAGAGCCTCCGATAGATGAAGAAAAGAATCATGCGGCTGGTCCCGTACTAACTCCCGCTAGCGTGGTTCCGATGAGTGATCAACATACCGCACTTCACGTTCCCCGCGGGCGGTACGGCGCGAGCCACGACGAGACACTCCGCAGATCGCATCGGTCGCAGTGAACGTTGCGCACAAACTGCTTGCAAAGGCCGTGTGAATTTCCGATGATCTTTAAACGTTCATAAACCGGATCATAATGTTCATATATGTGAACAATCAAGAATAGATCAAGTCCATTGCTGCATTTCTGAGAGGGTTGTCGCGCGAGGCGCATTGCTCGTTTGAAGGTCGCGTGGCCAACGTGCCGGAACGCGAAGTGCACACGATGTCGGATAGCGATTCCTTCCAAGAGATGCGAATTGAGGAGGTAGAGATGATACGCGGCATGATTTTGGACCCGACGGCAACACGTACGGACGACATCATCAGTTCCGGACCGGATGCAGGCACGCTGGCAGGTAAACGCATCGGCTTTCGTGTCGATCGTATGTGGCGTGCGTGGGATTGGATCAGTGAATCGTGGGCGGAGAGATTCCGGTCGACAGGTGCGCAAGTGAGCTTCTGGCGCTCCGGCGGCCGCTCTGGCGATGAAGGTGAACGCATGGAGCACAGCTACAAAGAGTTTCTATCGACGATCGATATTGCAGTCGTTGGGCTCGCGAACTGCGGATCGTGCACCGGTTGGACCGTCCGTGATGGCATTACGGCAGCGAATGCCGGACTGCCGACGACGGCGATTGCGACCAAGAACTTCGAAACCTTCGCCCGCGAAATTG
>CAZBKC010000011.1:0-10363 GCA_964492345.1 uncultured Steroidobacter sp.
GCATCAGAACGATGTTCCGGGACGCGACGTCGAGACAATGGAGCGCTGGGGCGTAGCTCCCTCCATCGCATTCGGTCTGGACACCGACACCTCGCTGTCGCTGGCCTATCTGCACCAGGAAGATGAAAACACTCCGCAATATGGCGTGCCCACTTTCCGTGGCCGAATCATGCCGGGCGCGAAATACGGTAACTACTATGGTTACAGCAACATCGACACGCAGGAGATCGATGTCGACAGCTTTACTGCCGTGCTCGATCACCGCTTCGATGAGACCTTCTCCGTTCGCAATCTGACTCGCTGGACCGAGGTTGGCCAGCTCGCAATCGTCGATCCGCCGCAGGGCACCTTTTGCCTTGCGTCCGGAACCGCGCCATCCGGTGCAGCGTGTGCCGCCGGCCTGGCACCGGGCTTCTATCAACCTAGCGGTCCGAGAGGAAATGTCCGCGACACCACGAATACGCTCATCGTCAACCAGACGGATTTCACCAAGACATTCAGGACCGGCCCGATTGAGCACACGCTGGTGTCCGGCTTCGCGATCTCACACGAAACCTACGATCTGGATACAGGTAACGTCCTGCGCAATCCGGGTGGTGCAACCCCGAACCCGGTCTTGCCGGTCATGAGCATCGAGAATCCTGATCACGTCTACACTGGCGCGCAAAACTACGTACGTTCACAGACGCAAGACGGCGAACTGGACAATCAGGCTATCTACGTCTTCGATACGCTCAGCTTCAATGAGCATTGGGAATTGAACGGCGGCTTGCGCTACGAGAACAACGATGGCAACACGACGATCGTCGCGTACGCAACCAATGGCACACCCACTGCCAGCCCGCCCGCGGAGAATGCCGACAAGCTGTTCTCCTATCGCGCCGGGCTGGTCTACAAACCGGTCGAAAATGGCAGCATCTACATTGCGTACGGCAATTCCGAAACCCCGTCGAAGGCCTCAGTCAACGGCGCTTGTACGCCAACGAGCACCACAGGGACTGCCAATTGCTCGTTGGATCCCGAGGAAGCTGTGAACTACGAGTTCGGCGTGAAATGGGAACTGTTCGATACGCGCCTGCTCGCGACGGCCTCGATCTTCAGAAACGAACGCACCAACTATCGCGTCAATGATCCAGGCAATCCGGAGAATCCTTCCGGTGAGCAGCAACTGGATGGTAAGGCGCGCGTGGATGGCTTCATCGTCGGCTTCACCGGCAAGATCAATGACAAGTGGGCTGCCGTCCTGAATTACACCTATCTCGACAGCGAAGTGCTGCAGGGGGCGTCCGACTTTGTCTCGTCTCAGGGGTTTGACTTCACCAAGGGTGATCCGCTGACGAACGTGCCGAAGAATGCGCTGAGTCTCTGGACTGCCTATGACCTGCCCCATCGAATCCAGGTGGGTTACGGCCTTACGTATCAGGACGAGGTCTATGTCACGCAGCACAGCGCGACCAATGTGAACGGCCCGCTCTACACGGCACCGAGCTACATCGTGCATCGGGCGATGGTGAGCTGGGGCGTCACGCACAATCTGGATCTGCAGTTGAATGCGAACAATCTATTCGACAAGGAATACCTCGTACGGGTGCGCACTCAGGAAACCGCGTGGGCGACGCCGGGTGAAGCTCGTTCCTTCGTCCTGACGGCCAACTACAGCTTCTGATCGACCAGGCTGGGCCCCGGCAGAACTGCCGGGGCCCTTCGATGTTCTCTCCGAGCTTTAAATTGGCTTAGTAAGCTCCCGCCATGAGCCTCGCCATCCCCAATGTCCTCTCCGCCGAGCACGTCGCCGAAGCCCGCCGTCAGATGGATGCTGCTCCGCGGACCGACGGCCGCGTAACGTCCGGTCACTACATCGCGTGCGCACGGATCTGTCGGCCACGCGTGTATCACAACCTGCTGCGGCGCTGGGCTGAAGTGCAGATCTCAGCGCCTGAGCTCCGCATCCAGTTCGGCCAACTGCGCTGGCGTGCCGACGTTGCGCCAGCGTCCCTGATACAGCTCGCCGCCGACCCGGCCTTTCGCAATCCATTCGTGCATCAGCGGCGCCAGCGGAAAGCGGCCGCGGCTGCATCCGCCGAAGAACTCGCTGCGGAACACTCCGATGTTCGCATACGTGAATCGTTCACCCGCGGGGACCAAACGCTCATCTTGCAACGCAAAATCGCCGCGAGCGTGAAAATCGGGATTGGGCACCACCACGAAGTGAGCTACATCGCCGGCACGGAGACTTCCGGCGACATGCGACAACGGGCAATCGGTCCATATGTCGCCGCTCACCACAAGGAAGGGATCCGGTCCGAGCAACGGCAATGCTGCAACGATGCCGCCGCCGGTTTCGAGCGCAGCGTCGCCCTCTTCGCTGTAGGTGATGCGCACACCGAACCGGGAACCGTCACCCAGCGATTCGCGAATGAGTCGGCCGAGCCACGCAAGATTGATCACGATCTGCGTGATGCCCGCGTCGGCCAGCGCTTCGATGTGATACTGCATCAGCGGCTTGCCAGCAACCGGCAACAACGGTTTCGGCACCGTGTCGGTCAACGGTCGCATGCGTTCGCCGCGCCCCGCGGCCAGGATCATCGCTTTCATCGGGACGCAGCCGCAGCCTGATTCAGCAGCGGCATGACACGACCGTCGATGAATTCGCGCAGGTATTGCAGCTCCGGATAGCTGCCGCTGACGACACGCACGTAGTTCAACGTGCGGGGAATGTCCTTCAGGTAGCCCGACTTGCCATCCCGATGCCACAAGCGCGCGAAGATGCCGATGGCTTTGAGATGCCGCTGCACGCCCATGAAATCGAACCAGCGCAGAAACGCCTTCTGATCCGACCCCGTATCCACACCTGCGGCCCGTGCGACTTCGCGAAACCTCGCGACCCAGCCGTGTACGCGCTCGATCGGCCAGGCGACATAGCAGTCGCGCAGCAACGATGCGAGGTCATACGTAACCGGACCATACACGGCATCCTGAAAATCCAGGATGCCCGGGTTGGCACCGAGCTTGCCCCCACCGACCATCAGGTTGCGCGAATGGTAGTCGCGATGAACGAACACCCGCGGCTGCGCCAACGCCTCTGCCGTCAGCGCATCGAACACACGCTCCAGGCTCGCACTCGCCGCCGGGTCGAACGCCAGTTTCAGATGCGTACCGCAGAACCACTCGGGAAACAGGGCCATTTCACGTCGCAGCAGTGCGTCGTCATAGGCAGGCAGTTCCGCAGCGTGCTCGCGACCGTTCGCCTGAATCTGCACCAGCGCATCCATCGCGTCGTGGTAGAGGCGATCCGCGTCGCCGCCGCTGTCGATCTCGGCGAGGTACGTCCGGCTGCCGAGATCTGAATTCAGCAGGAATCCCTCGGCGAGATTGGTTTCGAGGATGTGCGGAGCATTGACCCCGGCCGCAACCAGCATGTTCGCGACCCGGATATACGGCTCGATGTTTTCTTTTTCGGGCGGCGCATCCATCGCGATCCATGTCTGCCCGTTGCGGCTCACGCGGAAGTAGCGGCGGAAACTCGCGTCGGCGGAAGCGGGCGCAATGATGAAATCCCGCGATCCGAACAACACCGACAGCCATTGCTTGAGTTGCTCGAGCCGCTGATCGGGTTGTTCGACGCCGACGTCGTTACTCACAAATGCACCTGCTCATGAACCGCTCTTCCTCATGACTTCACGCCTGTACAGACGATCGGCGCCGACGCGACGCACTGAAATTCTGCTGTGACAACGGCCAAATAATCTGAAACCCGGGGAGACGGCGTAATTATAATCGCTGACGATGCCGGGCCTACGCACGACAAACCATGTACTTCTTCGTCGCATTCGCATGCTGACGATGCTGGCCGCCTCAGGCACGTGGGCCCTGCCGGGCCCCGCGATGAGCGAAGAATGCCCGGAACCGGTGAAACTGCAGTCGGTACCGACCACCGGCCTGACAAGCGCGTCAGACGAAACCGAATCCGACATCCAGCTCGAAATGGACAGCTTCGAGGCGACACGTCAAGGCCAGTGGAACCTGAAAGGAGATGTCGGTATCAGGCAAGGCGATCGAGAGATCAGGACCTCCGATGCCACCTACGATCCCGAGAAGCAGACATTCTCCACCCGCAGCGCCATCACCTATTCCGGCCCGGGAATGAAAGTCCAGGGCGCCGGTGCGGATTTCGATCCCAACGGCTCGGTCACCTTCCAGGAGGCCCAGTTCGAATTGCCGGCTCAACCCGCTCGCGGGTCGGCCGCACGCATTCACGCGAACAAGGATGGCGAACTGAATCTCGATGACGTTCGCTACACCACCTGCCCCGTCGGCAACGACGACTGGATCCTGAGAGCTTCGGACATCGACATCAGTCAGAAGGCCGGGATGGGAACCGGCCGCAATGTGCGACTGGATTTCAAGGGCGTACCCATCCTTTACACGCCCTTCATCTCCTTTCCGGCGAGCGACCAGCGCAAGACCGGGTTTCTGTTTCCGACGTTCGGGACGTCCTCGCGCAGCGGTACGGAGATCGGCGCGCCCTGGTACTGGAACATCGCACCCGAATACGACGCGACCTTCCTGCCCACCTGGTATTCCAAGCGCGGTGCGCGACTGGACAGCGAGTTCCGCTACCTCTCGCCAATCGGACGCGGCACGCTGACGGCGGATTACCTGCCCGACGATCAGCAGTACGGCGATTCACGCCTGCTGGCCCACTTCGTCGATCAATCCGATTTCAGCAGGCATCTGCGGCTCAACATCGATGCCGCGGATGTCAGCGACACAAGCTGGTTCGAGGACTTCGGCAGGGGCCCGGAAGGCACGAGCGTGAGCTATCTGAATCGTGCCGCCAACCTGATTTATCTCGACGACGTCTGGTTTGCGTCCCTGCTGGCGCAGAATTTCCAGATCGTCGATACGACCATCGATGACTTCGACCGGCCGTACACGCTGCTGCCGCAACTGGCAGTGCACGCGCATGCACCCGGGCAGCCCTTCGGGCTGACCCTGAACCTGGACGCAGAGGTGTCGAACTTCCTGCGCGACGATGGCGTGACCGGCTTGCGCATCGATGTGGCGCCGGAGATCCGCATGCCGCTGCGGGGCGCCGGCGTGTACCTCGAGCCTGCCGCGGGCTGGCGATACACGGCATACGATCTCGACGACACCGCACCCGGGGCCGATCGCACGCCTGATCGGTCAGTACCGATCCTGAGCGTCGACGGAGGTATCGGCTTCGAAAGGAACTGGGGCGAAGGGGGCCAGCGGCTTCAGACATTCGAGCCACGCTTTCTGTACCTGTATGTGCCTTACCGCAACCAGGACGCCCTGCCCGTCTTCGATACGGTCGAGCCTGACCTGAATCCCGTGCAGTTGTTCCGGACCAACCGATTCGTCGGCGCCGATCGCCTCGGCAACGCCAACCAGGTCAGCATCGGCTTCACCTCGCGACTGCTGGATGCGGCTACGGGCCAGCAGTTCATTGCGGGCACCATCGGCCAGGCCATCTACTTCGATGAGCCCAAGGTGACCCTGCCTGGCGTACCCATGGACGACACGGAGTCGTCCGACATCGTGGCCGAACTGGATCTCACTGCCTTCGAGAACTGGAATGTCAGCATGGGCGTGCTGTGGGATCCGGGCGAGACCCATTCCGAAAAAGGCGACGTCAATCTCCAGTACCGCCCGAATTTCGATCGGGTGGCGAATCTGGGCTACCGATTCCGCAGGGACAACATCGAACAGATTGACGGTTCGGTGGCGTGGCCGATCGGCGAGCGATGGGGTGCCTATGCCCGGATGGTCTATTCGCTGGAAGACGAGAAAACGCTCGATCAGTTCGCCGGTCTCGAATACCGCTCGTGCTGCTGGCGCCTGCGCTTCGTGGGGCGTCGTTACGTGAGCAACCGCGATGGCGATGTCGACACCAGCTTCCTGGTGCAGCTTGAACTTAACGGGTTGTCCAGTGTCGGAGTGGGCGCCGATGCTTTCCTGGAACGGTCGATTCGGGGATACTCGGTCAACCGGCCGGGCGAGCATGATTAAGTCTTTGATATCGCACCCGATCGAGTGTCAGACCGCGCCGCAGCCGACTGCGTCCGCCACGTAACCCGACCTGATAGCCCAATGAAAAATCTCTTCTCCGTTGCCTCCCTGGCATTGTCCCTGCTGCTGTGCGCCGGCGCCGGCGCGCAAACGCGGGATCTGTCGACCAGTGGCGTGCCGCTCGACCGTATCGCGGCCGTGGTGAATGATGGGATAGTCCTCAACAGCCAGCTCGACCAGCAGACCGAGGAGATCACCGCACGCCTGCGTCAGCAGAACACTGAGCTGCCGCCACGCAGCGTGCTGCGTCGGCAGATCCTGGAAAGGCTGGTGGTCGAAGAGATCCAGATCCAGCGGGCCGACAAGCTCGGCATCCAGATCTCCGACGAAATGCTCAACGGTGCGCTCGAGAACATCGCCCGCAGCAACGGCATCGCCTTCCCCGACCTGCCCCGCATGCTGGAGCAGCAGGGCCTCAGCTATCGCGACTACCGCGATGAGATCCGTCGCCAGATGACGCTGCAGATGCTGCGTCAGCGCGACGTCATCGCGCGCATCAACATTTCACCGCGGGAAATGGAACAGGCGCTCGCCCGCGCCAGGAATTCGCCGAATCAGAACTCCGAATACAACATCTCCCACATCCTCATCTCGGTGCCGGTCACGGCCACTCCCGAGCAGATCGAGGCACGCGAGAGGCACATGCAGGAAGCCTACGAGAAGGCGAAGGCCGGCGAGGATTTTGCGCAGCTCGCCGTGACCTACTCCGACAGCACCACCAACATCGAAGGCGGCTCGCTGGGTTGGCGCAAGGGCTCCCAGCTGCCCTCGATCGTGGCCGAGCAGATCGTGAAGATGCAGGACGGTCAGATTTCCGAGCCGATCCGCACACCCAGCGGCTTCCATCTGTTCCGACTGAACGAGTCGCGCGGCGGCACGCAGCAGGCTGTCGTGACGCAGGTTCACGCCCGCCACATCCTTCTGACCCCGAACGAACTGGAGGACGATCAGACGCTCGAACAGCGCCTGAACGACATTCGCAACCGTGTACTGAAGGGAGAGGACTTCGGGGCCATCGCTGCCGTCACGTCGAAGGACCCGGGCTCAGCCGCGGAAGGCGGCGACCTCGGCTGGGCCGGCCCCGGCACGTTCGTTCCCGAATTCGAAAGACAGCTGGATGCACTGAACGAGAACGAAATCAGCAAGCCGTTCAGGACCCAGTACGGCTGGCACATCATTCAGCTCCTCGGCCGCCGCACGCACGACATTACGGAAGACAAGCAGCGCCAGCAGGTGTACGCCCAGTTGCGTGAGTCGAAGGCCGAGGAAGAAACCGAACTGTGGCTGCGCCGCCTGCGCGACGAAGCCTTCGTCGACTACCGGATGTGACGGGTGTCGCGCGGGTCACGAGGGCGACTGCAGGTTCGGATCACTTGAGTCGTCCGTCCCGACCTGCATGAACCCGCCGCGCCTGATCCTCACTTCCGGCGAGCCTGCGGGGATCGGCCCCGATCTCTGCCTCCAGGTGGCACAGCAGGACTGGCCCTGCGAACTCGTTGTCGCTGCCGACGCAGAGCTGCTGCAGGAACGCGCACGGCAACTGCAGCTTCCAGTTCGGATCGAGCGCTTCGGCGGACTGTCGGCTTCACCCTCTGCAAGAGGCTCGCTGCGTGTGCTGCACCACCCTGCAGCGAACACGGTGCGCCCCGGACACCTCGACGCCGCGAACGCACGCTATGTACTTGGCCTGCTCGATCTCGCAGTGGATGGCTGCCTGCGAGGCGACTTCGACGCGATGGTCACCGCGCCCGTGCAGAAGAGCATCATCAACGATGCAGGTATCGCGTTTTCGGGACACACCGAGTACCTGGCAGAGCGTACCGGCGCAGCGCTGCCGGTCATGATGCTGGCCTCCTCGTCCCTGCGCGTCGCGCTGGTCACAACCCATCTGCCGCTGGCCGCCGTCAGCGCCGCCATCACGCCTTCGCTCCTGGAACATGTGCTGCGCATCCTGGATCGCGATCTGCACAGGCATTTTCATCTCCCGGCGCCGCGTATCCTCGTGTGCGGATTGAATCCCCATGCGGGTGAAAGCGGGCACCTGGGACGCGAAGAAATCGAAGTCATATCACCCGTCCTGTCGGCGTTGCGCCGCGACGGACTCGATCTCATCGGCCCGGTCCCGGCCGACACCGCATTCACGCCGCATCAGCTGCAGCACGTCGACGCCGTCCTGGCGATGTATCACGACCAGGGATTGCCGGTGCTCAAATACTCGGGCTTCGGCAATGCGGTCAACGTGACGCTGGGGCTGCCCATCATCCGCACCTCGGTGGATCACGGCACGGCCCTCGCACTTGCCGGCACGGGTGAAGCGGACAGTGGCAGCCTCGTGGCCGCCATCGGGATGGCAATCGAGATGGCACGTCCGCGATCGCGTCCCGCCTAGCCATGCATGTCGCGCGCAAACGCTTCGGACAGCATTTCCTCCACGATCCCGCGATCATCGCCCGCATCATCGCGGCCATCGACCCCGGACCCGACGATCC
Organism: uncultured Steroidobacter sp.; assembly: GCA_964492345.1. GTDB lineage: Bacteria > Pseudomonadota > Gammaproteobacteria > Steroidobacterales > Steroidobacteraceae > Steroidobacter. The sequence continues at coordinate 8,583 of CAZBKC010000011.1, forward strand.
CATGGTCGAGATCGGGCCGGGACTCGGAGCGATCACCCTGCCCCTGCTGCAGCGGCTGAAGCACCTCGACGCCGTCGAGATCGACCGGGACGCCATTCGCCATCTGCACGAGGCGACGTCGGACAAGGCAACGCAACGTGGCGGACTGCGGATTCATGAAGCCGATGCGCTGCGATTCGATTTCGGCCGACTGCATGAGCAGCCGCTGCGGGTGGTCGGCAATCTCCCCTACAACATTTCCACGCCGCTCCTCTTCCATCTGATCGAACAGCGCGAACGCATCCGCGACATGCACTTCATGCTGCAGAAGGAAGTGGTCGATCGCATGGCGGCCGGAGCCGGCGATGAAGCCTACGGGCGGCTGTCCGTCATGCTGGCACCCTGGCTGCGGATCGAGCCGTTGTTCGACATCGGCCCCGGCGCCTTTCGCCCGCCGCCGCGCGTCGTGTCGACCTTCGTGCGACTGCTGCCGCACGAGGTGCCGCCCTTCATCGTGTCCAGCCCGGAGCGCTTCAGCCAGATCGTCGCCGCGGCATTTTCACAACGACGCAAGACGCTGCGCAATGCCCTCCGATCGCTGCTCGACGAGGACCAGATCCGCGGCGTCGGCGTCGACCCTGCGGCGCGTGCCGAAGTCATCGCACCGGCACAGTTCGCGGCACTGGCCGAGCTGCCGGTCTCCAGGTAAATCGAGGCTGATCTGCGCGCTGACGGGCCCTATACTCTTCGCTGCACTCGCAACTGCAACATCAGGAGAAGCCGCCGTGAACGGGTACAAGAAGATCCTGCTGGCCGTCGACCTCTCGGACAACAGTCGGCTGGTGGGTGAGCGCGCGAAAGTCATCGCCAAGTGCTACGACGCCGACATCACGCTGCTGCATGTGGTCGAGTACGTCCCTGTGGAACCCATGGGTGAGGCACTGCTGCCGACGGTGCAGATCGAGAGCGAACTGGTCGACCGGGCCAAGACCAAACTCAAGGAACTCGCCGAGACCCTGGCACTGCCGCAGGCGCCGCGGCTGATCGAAACGGGCAGCATCAAGGCTGAAATCGTGCGTGCGGCACAAAAGCTCGGTGCGGATCTGATCGTGCTGGGCAGCCGCGAGCGCCACGGTCTGGCCATCCTGCTGAACTTCACCGAAGACACGATCCTGCACGCCGCACCCTGCGATGTGCTGGCGGTACGGATTACATAAACCCTCACCGCACGGAGAATTTCAGGGCGGGGTTCCGGGGAGCGCGCTGCTACAATGCCTCCGCCGCACCAGCCGCCCAGTCCCATGACCGATCCGAACCGCCACAAGATCCGCGTCGACGTCAGCACCAACTACGTCGACGACCAATCGAAGCCCGACGAGAGCCATTACGTGTTCTCGTACACCATCACCATTCGCAATGAAGGCGACGTCCCGGCCCGGCTGATGACCCGTCACTGGGTGTTCACGGATGCGAACGGCAAGGTCAAGGAAGTCAGGGGCGAAGGCGTCGTGGGCGAACAGCCCTACCTGCTTCCGGGCCAGGGCTTCCGCTATTCCAGCGGTGCCGTTCTCGAAACCCCGGTGGGCGCCATGCAGGGCAGCTACCAGATGGTGGCCGACGACGGCGCGCACTTCGATGCACCGATCGCCCCGGTACGGCTGGCGATGCCGGGGCTGCTGCATTGAATTGGGGCGGCTGGCGGCTGGCGACTGGCGACTGGCCAGATTCCGAGTGCGAACGGATTTCCGGTCTTATCTGGCCAGCCGCCAGCCGCCAGTAGCCAGCCGCCCTCTCGTTCCCAT
>CAZBKC010000011.1:10373-22537 GCA_964492345.1 uncultured Steroidobacter sp.
CCCACCTACGCCATCGGCGACATCCAGGGCTGCTGCGACGAATTCGAGGAACTGCTGGATCGAATCCGCTTCGATCCCGGTCGCGACCGGCTCTGGCTGGTGGGCGATCTGGTCAATCGGGGTCCGCGATCGCTCGATGTCCTGCGCAAGGTGCGGGCGCTCGGCGACTCCGCCATCACCGTCCTGGGCAATCACGATCTGCATCTGCTGGCAGTCGCGTTGTCTCCGACCGAAAAACTGAAGCGGAAAGACACGCTCCAGGAAATTCTCGACGCCCCCGACCGCGACGAACTGCTGGACTGGCTGCGCCGGCGGCCGCTGCTGCATCACGATGCGTCGCTGGGTTTCACGATGATTCATGCAGGCCTGCCGCCGCAGTGGGATTTCGTCACTGCGCAGTCGTGTGCCCGCGAACTGGAAGAGGCCTTGGGCGATGTCCACACTGCACGCACCCTGTTCGTCAACATGTACGGCGATCGGCCCGACCGGTGGTCGCACACCCTGCAGGGATTCGAGCGGCTGCGGTTCATTACGAACTGTCTCACGCGTCTGCGCTTCTGCACGGCCGAGGGCGAACTCGATCTCAAGTACAAAGGCACGCTCCAGGACGCGCCCTCCCATCTCTACCCGTGGTTCCGCGCACCGAATCGCCGCTCGCGCGAATTGCGGATCCTGTGCGGCCACTGGTCGGCGCTGGGCTACTACGACGGCGACGGCGTTCTCAGCATCGATACAGGCTGTGTCTGGGGCAGTACGCTTTGCGCAGTGCGACTCGATGAACGGCAGCCACCGGTGACGGTACCGTGCAGTTCCTCGGGTCTGTCGCCTGAAAGCGAGTGAATCCCGAGTGACCTAGTCGGCCGGCTTGTCCGTTGTCGGCTGCTCTTCATCCGCCGCAGGAACGACAGTCAGCGCTTCGATTTCCAGCCGCGGCTGACCCATCGAACTCTGGTGGGGAGTGCAGGACATGTCGTCCTTCACGATCCTGATGGACATCTTCGGCAGTACGTGACGTTTGAGCTGGTCGATCAGTTCGCAGTCGCCCGGCTCCAACCGGAACCTGCCGCGCGACAGCGACACCGGCTTCCAGTACGCCGGAAACTGTTCGGTGATCTCCGCCATCCGCTCGCCGCGCACGCGCGCCGTGAGTTCGCGGATGCTGCGTGTCTTCTCCAGTTCAGCCAAAGCCTCGGGCGTAGCCTCGATGGGCGAAGCCACATTGATCTTCAGGTGCGGCATCCGTGCGATTTCGTTGCCGAAGCAGCTCATCGCGCGCACTTTGACGCCCTTGTCGGCACCGAGTTCGACCAACAGCATGCGGACACGATCTTCCAGGCTGCGGCAGGCGTAGAACGTCGTGAAGCTCTGGAAGACGAAGCTGATCTCCTGGGTCTTCCAGATCGCCTGGACTTGCGGCGCAGGAGCAGGCGCATCCGCCGGCGTCTGCGCAGCGAACGCATCGAAGCACACAGCGACACCCAGCACCGACGCGCACAATCGCGCCGACCGACACCAGCTTTCGGACCTCGTCGTCATGGCTTCTCCTTACGCGATTGACGCATTTGCGGAGGCGCAGATCAGCCTGATCCGCCGTCGCACCCCGACCGCAGGATGAGGCGGCTATACTCTAGCCTTCCGCCGGAGACGCTGCATGAATGCACTCAAAGCCTTCAATTTTCGCGACTGGATCGATACCCATCGCGAATTCCTGAAGCCACCGGTGTGCAACCGACAGGTCTTCCGCCATTCCGAGTTCATCATCATGGTCGTCGGCGGCCCGAACGCGCGCGACGATTTCCACGACGATCCCGGAGAGGAATTCTTCTATCAGCTCGAAGGCAACATGATCCTGCGAACCATGCAGCAGGGCGCCCGCGTCGACATTCCGATCAACCAGGGCGAGATCCTGCTGCTGCCTGCCCGCGTACCGCATTCGCCGCAGCGCTTCGCCAATACGGTCGGGCTCGTCATCGAACGCCAGCGCCGACCCGAAGAGCAGGATGGCTTCCTCTGGTACTGCGACTACTGCCAGTACCCGCTGTACGCCGAGTATCTGCACATCAGCGACATCGAACGTCAGCTGCCGCCGGTATTCGAACGCTTCCACGGCTCGCTGAAGAACCGCACCTGCCAGGCCTGCGGCACTGTGGCACCGGCTCGCTGAACCAGGCATGACTTCCGCTGATCTCGACACGGCACGCCGGCTCGACGCAGACGACGAGCTTGCGGAATTTCGCGCCGCGTTCCATTTGCCTGCGCGCCGGGACGGTTCACCGGCCGTCTACTTCTGCGGCCATTCTCTCGGTCTCGCACCCAGGAACGCTGCAAAGATCCTGAGCGAAGAGCTTGCCGCCTGGGCCGCGCTCGGCGTTGAAGGCCACTTCGAGGCAACGCGCCCCTGGCTCTCGTATCACGAGTTGCTGACACCGGGCCTGGCCAGACTGGCCGGCGCCCTCGAATCGGAAGTCGTCGCCATGAATTCGCTGACGGCGAACCTTCACCTGATGCTGACGAGCTTCTACCGACCGACGCCGTCGCGTGCCCGGATCCTCATCGAAAAGAGCGCGTTCCCTTCCGATCGTTACGCCGTCGCGTCGCAGATTTCACAACGCGGTTTCTCGCCGCACGACAATCTCATGGAAATTGCACCCCGCCCCGGCGAAGCGACGCTGCGCAGCGAGGACATCTGCGAACTGCTGGAACGCGAAGGCCGCAACATCGCCACCGTGCTGCTGCCCGGCGTGCAATACCTCAGCGGCCAGTGCCTCGACATGGCAACCATCACTGCGTGCGCCCGGCGACAGGGCGCGACCGTCGGTTTCGATCTGGCCCATGCGATAGGCAACGTCCCGCTGCAATTGCATGACTGGAACGCCGACTTCGCGGTGTGGTGCAGCTATAAATATCTGAACAGCGGTCCGGGAGCCATCGGCGGTTGCTTCGTTCACGAACGCCATGCGCGCTCGTTCGACCTTCCGCGCTTCGCGGGCTGGTGGGGTCACGACAAGGAGTCGCGATTCGAGATGCAGGAGCAGTTTCGCCCGATCCCGGGCGCTGAAGGCTGGCAGGTCTCCAACCCTTCGATCTTCTCAGCGGCACCCCTGCTCGCTTCGCTCGCACTGTTCGACGAGGCGGGCATGCCGCGCCTGCGCGCCAAGTCGATAGCACTCACTGACTTCCTCGCCGATCTTCTGCGGCGGCGTCTGCCTGACGACGTCACGATCCTCACGCCGGCAAGCCACGCGGCCCGCGGCTGTCAGCTTTCCCTGCGGCTCAACCGATCACCCGCGCAGGCGCGTTGCGTTCATCGCACTCTGTCCGGGAGCGGCTACCTCGGCGACTGGCGTGAGCCCGATGTCATCCGCGTCGCGCCCGTGCCGTTGTACAACACATTCTGCGAGGTACTGGAGTTCGTTGAAGCATTGACTGCCGCACTCGCGGCCCCGGTGCAACAGCCATGACTGCGCGCGTAGACACCGGTGCGGATGAGCGCATCACCATCATTGGCGCCGGCCTGGCCGGAACATTGCTTTCCATCCTGCTGGCACGCCGCGGACATCGCGTGCGCATCTACGAGCGGCTGCCGGATCAGCGGCGTGAAGCCATTCCTGCCGGACGCTCGATCAATCTCGCGCTCGCCGCGCGTGGCATCGCGGCACTGGAACTGGCGGAGGTCATGCCGCAGATCCTGCCGCTGCTGATCCCGATGCCGGGCCGACTGCTGCATCTGCCCGACGGTTCGCAGTCCTTCGTCCCGTACGGCCAGCGTGAGCACGAGGTGATCTACTCCGTCTCGCGCCCCGGCCTCAATCGCATCCTGCTCGACGCTGCGGAAGATGCCGGCGTCGAGTTGCATTTCCGCCAGAGTTCGGTGGATGCCAACCTGCATGCGCAGCATGTGCTGATGCGGGATGAGTCCAACGGCAATCCGTGGGAACTGCCGCTGCAAAAAGTCATTGCCGCCGACGGCGCGGGCTCTGCCCTGCGTCGAGCGCTGGCGCAGGGGCTGGAAACACGATTCAGCGAAGAACTGCTCGAGCATGGCTACAAGGAACTGACATTGCCCGCGGATTCCTTCGGCAATCATCGTATTCACAAGAATGCCCTGCATATCTGGCCGCGCGGCGGCTTCATGCTGATCGCCCTGCCGAATCTGGACGGCAGCTTCACTGTCACGCTGTTCCTGCCGCAGTCCGGCCCGGAAAGCTTCGCAACGCTCACCGACGAGTCGGGCATCAACGATTTCTTCCAGCGCCACTTTCCCGACGCCGCACTGCTCATGCCGCAACTCGCCCGTGAATTCCTGGCGCACCCGACCGGCATCATGGGAACGGTGCGATGCGAACGCTGGAGTTTCGAGGATCGCCTGCTGCTGATCGGTGATGCCGCTCATGCCATCCTGCCCTTTCATGGCCAGGGCATGAACTGCGCGTTCGAGGACTGCCGCGAACTGGATCGCCTGCTGCAGCAGCACCGGCGCTGGTCCGATGCGCTCGCCGAGTTCGACAGGACACGTCATCCGGACACCAACGCGATCGCCGACATGGCATTCGAGAATTACGAAGAGATGCGCGACACCGTGCGCCATCCCAAATTCCAGTTGCAGAAGATGCTGTCGCTGGAACTCGAGCGCCGTTTCCCCGACCGCTTCGTGCCGCGCTATTCCATGGTCATGTTCCACGAATCGATTCCCTATGCGGTCGCCTACGAACGCGGCCGCATCCAGCAGGAGATCCTCAACCTGCTGACCACAGCCGCCGCGACCCTGGACCAGGTCGATTTCGATCTGGCCTCACAACTCATCGGGCAGCGACTGCGACCGATCACAGGAATCTGAAGAGGGAGATTTCACACAGAGAGCACAGAGAACACAGAGTTCGAGACAAAGAACCGAAGATCTCCTCGGAGATCATTTCCTTGTGAACTCTGTGATCTCTGTGCTCTCTGTGTGAAATGTCTTCCTCTGTAATGGCTCATCCATGCGGCACTGTGCATTTACGCACCACTGCAGGGTAACGACACTGCAGATCCTACGATCAAAGGTGTCACATGACTTCACTCGCGTTCCGGATCGTCAATGTCTTCACGCAGGATGGCGGCAGGCTGACCGGCAACCCGTTGTGCGTCTTCGAGGACGGCGCGGGACTCGGCGACGCGACGATGCAGGCGCTGGCACGGCAGTTCAATCTGTCGGAGACCACGTTCATCCTGCCGTCGACCCGGGCCAGCGCGCGCGTGCGCATCTTCACACCGGACTACGAAATGCCCTTCGCGGGTCATCCGACACTCGGCACAGCCTTCGTGTGTCGCGCGCTGCAGCGGGGCGGCGATTCGCTCACGCTCGAAATGCAGGCCGGGCTCATTCCGGTCACTGCGTCAGGCGATCGCTGGACACTGCAGGCCAATACGCCGACCTGGCGTGAAGTAGCGGCGTCGCGCAGTGCGATTGCGAGCGCATTGCAGCTCACGGAGGCGGACGTCGGCGACCGGCCCCTGTGGGTCAAGGCCGGCAAGGAACAGCTCATCATTCCCCTGCGCAGCGAAGCGGCCGTGCGACGCGTGCGGCCGAACGTCGAACTGTTGTCCGGCATCCGCAACGAGGACGGCCATGCCCATGCCTATGTGTTCGCAGAAACGGCGCCCGGTCGCCTGCTGTCCCGGTTCTTCTTTTCCGGCGGCGGCGCACTGCTGGAAGATCCGGCCACCGGCTCGGCCACCGCGAATCTCGGCGGTTGGATGCTCGCGACCGGCCGTACCCTGCCGCAACAGTTCCGGATTTCCCAGGGCGAATATGCCGGCCGGCTGTCCAGCCTGCTCCTCGAAGTCACGGCGGATCGACGCATTCTGGTCAGCGGCGATGTGATCGAGATCGGCCGCGGCCTCATCGGGATCTGAGGAATCCCTGATTCCCGGGTTCGTACGGATATCTACGGAACCCACCCGCGCACTCATCCATCTATCGTCAATACATCGTCCGTCGGACGATGGTTGAAGGATGAGGTCATGACGCACCCTGCGGCATCTTCGGCCCGCACATCGGTGGCGCGGCGTTCGATCTACGACGACATGCCCGTCTCGCAGATCCTGTTCCGGTATCTGTGGCCTTTCTGGCTGTTCAAGAACGCATCCGCCGGCGATCGGTTTGCGCGCGCTGCCGCCTACAGCCACAACCGCCAGATGCGCATCTACCTGCCGGGTTACCTGCTGAAGTGGTTGTGCAATTGCGTTATCGCCTTCGCCCTCACGTCCTTGCTCGGCTCGCAATCGGTACCGTCATCGGGTCTTCTCACCATCATGGCCGCCGGCGCCGGCGTCCTGTTCGCCTGCGGCTTGTCCGTGCTGTTCGTCACCGGCTACATCTACGTGTATCTCAGCCGGAATGGGCACTGACGACTGTTGAATCCGCTAAATCTGGCTCTGCATTGCCCGGATTCGGGCAAACTTCTTGGGAATTCTCCTTCTCCCAGGCAGAGTGCGCGCCCATGCCGGATCAGACCGACCTCGATGAACTCATCGCATATCTGAGCCGGACGACCCGACTGACGCCCTCCGAAGCGCGGCGCGCAGTCCACGAAGTCCTGAACTTCCTGGACGAAACGCCCGATGACTTCATCCGTCGGCGCCATCGGGCACTGCAGACCGCAGGCTGCGCGAACAGCGAAATTTTTTCGCGCATCACCCTGGAGCTGTCGCAGTGGCGATTCCGCGCGTCCGAGTACAGCGAGCGGCAGATCCGGCGGGTGATCTACGGCTGACACCGGCGAACTGGCCAACTGGGCGCAGGCTGGTCTCTGGCCGACTGGTCTCTGGTCTGCTGGCCAGAGCGGATGAAACTTTCTTGCCGACGGACCAGAGACCAGTTGGCCAGTCGGCCGCCGGAGGCAACAGATGTGCGGAATCGTCGGATACATCGGCAAGCGCGATGCGGCTTTCATCCTCATGGAGGGACTGCATCGACTGGAATATCGCGGCTATGACTCGGCGGGTCTGGCGGTCGCACGCAACGACAGGCTTCAGATCGTCAAGGCCAGGGGCAAGGTGCGCGATCTGGAGCGCATCCTGCCCGAGCGCCTCAAGGGAACGACGGGCATCGCACACACGCGCTGGGCGACGCATGGCGAACCGAGCGACCGCAATGCACACCCGCACGCGGATGCCAGCGACCGTTTCGCTATCGTTCACAACGGCATCATCGAAAACGCTGCCTCGCTGCGCGCGAAGCTGGAAGCGTCCGGAACGACGTTCCGTTCCGATACCGACTCCGAAGTCGTGGCCCACCTGCTCGCGGCCCTGCCCGACGGCACGCTGGAGGATTCCGTACGCGCGGTACTGCGCGTCGTCACCGGTACCTACGGAATCGCCGTGATCGACGCGCACCGACCCGATTCCATCGTCGTGGCACGCAATGGCAGCCCGGTCGTCATCGGCATCGGCGATCGGGAAATGTTCGTCGCTTCCGATCCGGCGGCGCTGGTACGGCACACGCAAAGCGTCGTGCATCTCGATGACGGCGAAGTGGCCGTCATCCGCGCCGACGGTTATCAGACCTCCACGCTCGATGGCGGCGCGACAGCCAAGACACCGCTGACGCTGCAGTGGAACGACGAATCGTTCGACAAGGGCGCGTATGCGCACTACATGCGCAAGGAAATCGCCGAACAGCCCGACGCGATCCGCCGCACGCTCAGCGGCCGGCTGGAGCCGCGCTTTCAGACGACTCACATCGGCGGACTGGAAATGGCCGCGCGCGAACTGCTCGACGTGAAGCGCATCAAGATCCTCGGCTGCGGCTCGGCGTTCATTGCAGGCAGTCTGGGCGCACACATGATCGAACAACTGGCGCGTGTTCCCGCGAGTGCGGAACCGGCATCGGAGTTCCGCTACCGCAATCCCGTCATCGAACAGGACACGCTGTACATCGCGGTGAGTCAGTCCGGAGAGACCTTCGACACGCTGGCAGCCGTGCAGGAAGTCAAACGCAAGGGCGGCCGCGTGCTCGGCATCGTCAACGTAGTCGGCAGCACCATTGCGCGCGAATGCGGCCGCGGCATCTACCTGCATGCCGGCCCGGAAATCGCAGTCGTTTCGACCAAGACATTTACGTGCACAGTCGTTGCCTTCGCCCTGCTCGCCGTACATCTCGGGCGCCTGAAGGATCTTTCCACGGCCCAGGGCGCACGACTGTTGGCGGCCCTGCAGGCCCTGCCCGCCCAGGTGGAGACCATCCTCAACCAGGAAGCGCGGATCGCCGCCCTGGCGCGCACGTTTTCGAATTACGAGAACGCCTACTTCGTCGGCCGCGCCGCCAGCTATCCGGTCGCGATGGAAGGCGCCCTGAAGCTGAAGGAGGTCAGCTACCTGCACGCCGAGGCCTATCCCGCCTCGGAACTGAAACACGGCCCGCTTGCCCTGATCAGCCCGCAGACACCGACCGTCCTCGTCATGCCGCGCGACGATCTGTACGCGAAGAATCTGTCGACCATCGAGGAAGTGCGCGCCCGTCGCGGCCCGACCCTCGTAATCACCCAGCCCGGCGATCCCTTGCCGATGCCTGTCGATGCCATTATCGAAGTGCCGAAGTCGGAGCCGGAACTCGATCCACTCCTGCTGAACATCCCGCTGCAACTGCTCGCCTACCACGTCGCCCTGGCCCGCGATCGCAACATCGACCAGCCGCGCAATCTGGCGAAGTCGGTGACGGTGGAATAGCCATTGGTCAGTCGCCAGAAGCTTCCTGATGGCACACCCTGTTGCGGCCGGTACGCTTGGCGTCGTACAACCGGTCGTCGGCACTCTTGTACAAACCCTCGGCCTGCATCGCCCCTTCGAGTACTGCCGCGCCGATGGAAATGGTCACCTGAATTTCCTTGCCTTCCGCAGCGAACCGGTGCGCGGCAACCAGCGCACGCAGTTCTTCAGCGATGGCCACGGCGCTCGGCAGGTCGGTCTCCGGCAGGATCGCGCAGAATTCCTCGCCGCCGTAGCGTCCCAGCTTGTCGTTCGGTCGCAATCGCCTCTGCAGGATCGAGGCCAGCCCACGCAGCACTGAATCGCCAGCCAGGTGTCCGTGCGTGTCGTTGATGCTCTTGAAGCGATCGATGTCGAGCATGAGGACTGCGAGCGGACGGTCATGCCGGGTCGCGCGCGAAATCTCCTCTGCAAGCATGGCATCGAGCCGCTTGCGGTTCGACAGGTTCGTGAGGCCGTCGGTGACGGTCATGCGAAAAATGATCTCGTGATACTGCGATTCGACATCCGAACCGGACAGCAACTTGAAGATCGTGTCGCCGACCTTCAACTGGTCGCCGCACTTCAGAGGGTATTCGCCGCTCGCGCGGAAATCGTCGTTGATGAACGTGCCGTTCGTAGAGGCGAGATCGACCAGGATCAGCCCCTCGGGCCGATGTTCGAGACGTACGTGGCGGCGCGAGACGCAGTCGCTGGGCAGGACGATGTCATTGTCCTTGCCACGTCCGATCGTCGTGACCGGCCGGTCGAGAATGTGACGACGACCGAGTTCGGCCTCGGACGGGGAATGGATGACGACCAGGCAATCCGCGCCGGATCTTCGCAGTGGCAGCGAGTCCAGACCGGTGACTCGGGTCTTGAGGTATTCGGAATCCACGCGATTCGAACGGGCTGCTGCGGCTGGCGGCAAGGGTAATGCCGTCCGGCGCGGATCGCCAGCAGACCATTGAAAGAAGCGGTTGGCGGTTAGCGGTTGGCGGATGGCGGTTAGTCAGAGGATATTCCGCGCCCTTTCATGCCTTGCGGGTCGCGCGCAGCGCGACCCCGAGGGATGAAAGCGCGCGCTCTGACTATCCGCCATCCGCTAACCGCCAACCGCTTCTTTCTTACTGGTTACCGCGCGTCGACCCCGGAATCCTGCAGCAATCCGCTGACTTCATCGCGCGTCAGCTCACGCCATTTGCCGCTCGGCAGCGAGCCCAGTTCGATGTGCATGATGCGCACACGCTGCAGGCGCACCACCTTGTAACCGAAGAACGAGCACATGCGGCGGATCTGGCGATTCAGCCCCTGGGTAAGAATGATCCGGAACGTGGCCGGCGCCATGCGGCGGATGCGACACGGCTTGGTCACGGTGCCGAGAATCCGCACGCCGCTCGCCATGCCGTTGAGAAAGATGTCGGTCACGGGACGGTCGACGGTCACGACGTATTCCTTCTCGTGCTCGTTTTCCGAACGCAGGATCTGGTTGACGATGTCGCCGTGATTCGTGAGCAGAATGAGTCCTTCCGAATCCCTGTCGAGCCGTCCGATCGGAAAGATGCGTTCGCGGTGGCGGATGAAATCGACGATATTGCCGGGCACGTCACGCTCGGTGGTGCAGATCACGCCGACCGGCTTGTTGAGCGCGATATAGACGTGCTGCTTCGCAGCGCCGATCTGGCGTCCGTCGACGCAGACGACATCGCCCTCACCTACCTTCGTTCCGAGCGTCGCGACCTGGCCATTCAGCGTCACGCGCCCAGCTTCGATCCAGCTGTCAGCCTCGCGCCGCGAGCACACGCCGGTCTCGCTGATGAACTTGTTCAGACGCATTGGGATGGTTGACGGTTGACCGTTGACGGTTCACGGCTGGATAGAGACAGGCAGCGCATTTCCAGCTGTCAACTGTCAACGGTCAACCGTCAACTGGCATCGTCATGCCGATGGAATGAACTCTTCATCGTCCTGATGCTCGCGCTCGAACTTGAGGAACTCGTAATAGCCGCAGCGATTGCCGTAGGGATACTTGCGACAGACGTTCGGGCGGGCCTCGTAGATCGTGCAGCGACGCTCGTCGGTATCGAAGAACCGGCAGATGGTCTTGTAGATGTGATCGCGCTGGTGACGCAGGATCTGTTCGTCCGCTTCCCTGGTCTTGTAGTGATAGGTGAAGCGCTGCTTCGCCTCGGCCTTCGACAGACCGAAATGCTTCGCGAGCCGTGCAATGTCGTAGTCGCTGACCGCGATGCGCGCGTGACTGCAGCAATAGCCCGGGCACTTGCTGCAATCGAAGCGGGGTTTGTCACTCATGGGGATGCGATGCGGTCGAGAGTAGTGAAGGTGAAGGCATACGCGTGCCGCTCATCGGCTGGGTGCGTCGCAATGACGGTTTCACGCCACTGCGACGGGTCCAGGACAGGGAACAGCGTATCTCCGTCGATGTCGACATGCACGCGCGTCAGGTGGATGCGCTGAACCATCGAGAGTGCGTTGCGATACATCTGCGCCCCGCCGATCAGCATGACTTCCGGCGCGCTTTGCGCTGCTGCCAGCGCAGCAGTCAGCGAATCGACGACCACGCAGCCCGGAATGACGAGCCCGGCCTGCCTCGACACGACGATATTCGTGCGCCCGGGCAACGGCCTGCCGATCGAGTCCCACGTCTTGCGCCCCATCACCACGGGCTTGCCCATCGTGATTTCCTTGAACCGTTTCAGGTCGTCCGGCAATCGCCAGGGCAGTTGATTGCCCTGGCCGATCACGCGGTTCTCGGCGGCGGCAACGACGATGGTGAGAGAAGACATGACGAGGAAGGGCTGCTGGGTACTGGGCTGCTGGCAAGAGATCTTTGTTGGTCATCCCCGCGCAGGCGGGGATCCATCCTACCGCCTTGCGAACCGCAATGGGTTCTCCCACGGGATTTCCTACGGTCACCGCCCGCGCGGGAACGACTCGGTCCTATCGCTTGCGCTTCTTGCCCACCTTCTTCGCGGCCTTCTTCTTATCCAGCGGTTCGCGGTCGAGCATGGTGCCGCGGCAGCGCTTCGCGCCGCAGCGGCACGCATACAGCGAGAGTTCCGCGGGCTCATCGGTGCTTTCCCAGGTGAGCTGGTAGTCGTAGCCGAGTTCCTCACCCGGCTTGATGTTGCGGATCGCATCGATGAACACGCGACTGCCCTCGATCACCGTTTCGCAATTCGGGTTGCAATGATGATTGATGAAGCGGGCGTCGTTGCCGTTGACGCCGGCGTCGATCACGGTGCGATTGCTGGCGATGAACAGGAATGTGTGCCCGTCGTCGCCGCCCTTCATCTCGTAGCGGCTGTCCGCCTCGCCATGCGAAATACGCTCACCGAGATACTCGATGATGCGCGCGCCCTTCCTGATCGGCTTGATCGCGTACACGCCCTTGCCATGAATCGGCGAATTGCGTG
>CAZBKC010000012.1:0-16179 GCA_964492345.1 uncultured Steroidobacter sp.
GGTGACGGAGGGCGGAGCGGACGTCACCCCGTCACCTACGTCACTTTCCTGTCATGTGGATCACCCGCGTCAGCATCAAACAACCCGTCTTCGCGACCATGGTCATGCTCGCGATCGTGGTGCTGGGTCTGTTCTCGTACCGGCTGTTGCCGGTCGAGCAGATGCCGGATGTCTCGATTCCGCAGGTCTACATCACGGTGGCCTATCCGGGTGCCTCGCCCGACGCGATCGAGAACGACGTCATCAAGCCGCTCGAGAACGTCGTCAATTCGATCAGCGGCGTGAAGAACATCTACGCCACTGCGCGCGAGGGCATGGCGTTCCTGCAGATCGACTTCCGCCTCGACATCGACATCGCCGAGTCGACGCAGGAAGTTCGCGACAAGGTGGCGCAGGTGCGTGCCGGCATGCCGCGCGAAGTGCGTGATCCGACCATCGGCCGCGCCACCAACGACAATTCCGTCCAGCCCATATCGAGCATCGTCGTCTACTCGACGACACGCAGCCTGCGCGAAGTGTCGACGATCGTCGAACAGCAGGTCGTCAAGCGTCTGCAGAACTCCTACGGTGTCGGCAACATCGGCGTCGGCGGCTCGGTGGAGCGTCAGGTGCAGGTGTTCCTGAAGCCCGAGCAGCTGCAGAGCTATCGCGTCGGCGTCGACCAGGTCATCAGCGCCATCCAGGCGGCGAACCAGGATCTGCCTGCCGGCGCCATTTCGAACGGCCAGCAGGAACAGCTCGTGCGGGTCGAAGGCAAGATCAAGGATCCGGCCGGTTTCGAACGCATCATCGTCGCCAACCAGGGCGGTGCGCCGGTGTACCTGCACCAGGTGGCCACCGTCGTCGACGGCGAAGCCGAGGAAATGTCGATTTCGCGCGTCGACGGCAAGCGCGCGGTTTCGCTGTATGTCTACAAGGTGCAGCAGGCCAACATCGTCGAGGCAGGCGACGGTCTCAACGAGGCCATTGCCGACCTGCGCAGCCGCCTGCCCGAAGACGTGAAGATCGAGACGCTGTGGTCCGACGCCGAGTTCATCAAGGGCTCGCTGGATCGTGTCAAGAGCACGATCATGGAAGGCGCGCTGCTGACGGTGCTGATCGTGTTCCTGTTCCTGCATTCCTGGCGTTCCACCATCATCACTGGTCTCACGCTGCCGATTTCGGTGATCGCAACCTTCATTGCGATGCACGCGCTGGGCTTCACGCTCAACTTCCTGACGCTGATGGCGCTGTCGTTGTGCATTGGCCTGCTGATCGACGATGCCATCGTGGTGCGCGAGAACATCGTGCGGCATGCCGACATGGGCAAGGATCACCGCACGGCGGCTTTCGAGGCCACCAACGAGATCGGGCTCGCGGTGATGGCGACCACGTTCGCGATCCTCGCGGTCTTCATCCCCGTGGCCTTCATGAGCGGCGTCATCGGCCGCTTCTTCCTGCAGTTCGGCCTGACGGTGGCGGTGGCCGTGCTGGTCTCGCTGTTCGTCAGCTTCACGCTCGACCCGATGCTGTCGGCGTACTGGCCGGATCCGAAGGAAGGCCGTTTCCGCCGCATGCCGTGGCTCGCACGTCTCATGGACCGCATCGAAGCCGGTATCGATCGTGCGCATGCGATCTATGACCGCCTGCTGCGCTGGGCGCTGGGCGAGCGTCGCTATGGTATTCCGGGTCTCGCGCAGCTTGCACGCCGGTCGCGCGGATCGCAGGCGAAGTTGCCGCGCTGGGCGAGCGTCAGCCCGCGGGCGCTGATGTTGTTGCTGGCAGCCTTCACGTTCTTCGGCAGTTTCATGGTCCTGCCGCTGGTCGGCAGCGAGTTCATGCCGGAGACCGACAACGGCATCGTGTCGATGCGCGTGAACACACCGCTCGGATCGAGTCTGCAGTACACCGACGCCAAGATCCGCGATGTCGAAGACGTGCTGTCGAAGCTTGAAGGAGTAAAGCACGTCGTCACACAGGTCGGTACCGACGAGGGCAAGAACTACGCGCGCATCATGCTGCGCCTCACCGATCTGAAGGACGGGGCGCGCCCGTCGCAGAAGGAGATCGAGAAGACCGTGCGCGAACGCCTGTCGCGCATGGCCGGTCTCGAAACCAAGATCCAGGGCAACAACCAGCCCGTCTTCATTTCCATCCTCGGGCCCGATACCGGCAAACTCACGCAACTTTCCGAAGAACTGATGGCGAAGCTCGCCAGGATTCCCGGCATCGCCGACCTGGAGAGCAGCGAGAAGGGCACCAACCCGACCATCGCCGTACGCATCAACAACGAACTTGCCAGCGATATGGGGATGACGACCGCACGGATCGGCAATGCGTTGCGTCCGCTGATCGCCGGTGACCAGATCAGCACGTGGCTCGGCCCGGACGGCCAGGACTACGACGTCATCGTGCAGTTGCCCAAGCAGCGGCGCGAGATCAAGTCCGACCTGGGCGATCTGTACGTGAGCAGCACCCGCATCGACGAGAATGGCACGCCGATCCTGGTGCCGCTGCGCCAGGTGGCCGAGTTCGTCGAGACCGGCAGCCCGCAGCAGATCAAGCGACTCAACCTGCAACGACGCATTTCGTTGTATGCGAATGCGGAAGGCCGCGCCTCGGGCGACGTCGGCAAGGACGCGGAGAAGATCGTTGCCGAAACGAAGTTGCCGCAGGGCTATCGTTTCGACGTCGGCGGCGGTCAGCAGGAAATGAACGAAATGCTCGGCGCCGCCGGCGCCGCGCTGGGTCTCGCCGTGATCTTCATCTACTTCGTGCTGGCTTCGCAGTTCGGCAGCTTCCTGCAGCCGGTCGCGATCATGATGTCCCTGCCGCTGTCGCTGATCGGCGTGCTGCTGGCGCTCCTGGTCACCGGCACGACACTGAACATCTTCTCGATCATCGGCTTCATCATGCTGATGGGCCTGGTCACCAAGAACGCCATCCTGCTGGTGGATTTCACCAACCAGGCGCTGCGCGAAGGCAAGCCGCTGCGTGAGGCGATCTTCGAGGCCGGCCAGGTGCGTCTGCGTCCGATCCTCATGACCACGGCGGCGATGATCTTCGGCATGCTGCCGATGGCGATCGGTGTGGGCGAGGGAGGCGAAATCCTCGCGCCGATGGGACGTGCCGTCATCGGCGGCGTGATCACTTCATCGCTGCTGACGCTGCTGATCGTGCCGGTGCTGTACACCTACATCTACGGCTTCACTCGCCGCCTGAAGGCGCGGTTCGGCAAGCGCCATGCTGAAGTTGTGCCGACCGCCGGCGCCGGTCTCGCGCCGCAGATCCCGCGGATGCCCGTCAAGGAGTGAGGAGCGCGTCGACCGTGATGCGTTGAACGAATTACTGCCGCGGCAGCACCGGGCGCAGGCGCGGCCTTCATGGGTCGGTGTGCAACGCAACCGGCAGCGGCTACAGCTCCGCGTAGAACCGCGCGACCAGGCCGGGCAGTGCATCCATGTGTCGCCATTGCGGATAGCGCGCGGCGAACTCTTCGCGCAGTTTCCGGCCTGCCTCTTTCTCCGACAGGCCTTCGGCACGGCATTCGAACACACGCGTGCGCACCGCCTGCAGGAATTCCCGGTTCGCGGCGATCAGCGTGGCATCGCCGATTTCACCGTGACTCGGCACGATCACGCGCGGCTGCAGCTGTTCGATGGGATCGAGGATCGCCAGCCAGTTGACCGCCGACGAATCGGCGTCCGGCAGCATCGGCACGAGTTCCTTCTGCACGATGTCGCCGCCGAACAGCACGTTGTCGGGCAGCACCTGCACGAGCAGGTCGCCGCGGGTGTGCGCGGGGCCGAGCGTGAACAGTTTCACCTGCACGTCGCCCAGGTCGATCGTGTGTTCCTTATCGAACAGGACATCGGCCTTGCGATAGCTGAAGTCCTGCAGCAGTTCGGCACTGGCCTCGGAGCGCTTGCGAAAGAAGGCGAGGAAGTCCTCGCCCTTGCTGTCGAGTTCCTGCTGCTGTGCCTCAAGGCGCAGCACGCGGGCCTCGGGCGGAAAGGCCTGCTCGCCGCCGACGTGTTCGGGATGGAAGTGGGTGGCCGCCACGAACACCGGTCCGGCGCGATGCACCTTCTGCAGTTCCTGCCACACGATCTCGCCATTGCGCCGGCCGAGTCCGGTGTCGATGACCAGGCTGCCGTTCGAGCCGGTGATCAGGCCCACGTTCGGAATGGCGTCGCGGCTGCGGCTCGGAATGACCAGCACATGATCCGATACACGCACGGCGGTGTTCTGATCGATCAGCGCGGCGCTGACATCGGGTGGCCGGGAGCAGGCGCAGGCCGACAGGGCCGCGAGCGAAATGATCAGAATGCGCCGCATTGTGATGAATCGACTGCCCATGCCCGACTCCCTGCCATGAAGAGGCGGGCATGATAGCGGGGGTTGCGACGAGAAAGAGAATGGTCGCAAGAAAGCCGCAATGACTCAGGCGTCGGGCGGCAGTGCCTCCGCCGTACCCGCAAAGATTCGCTGCACGTCCGTGTCGCTCAAGGCACGCCACTGTCCTTCCTGCAGCTCACCGAGGTCGAGTGCGCCGACACTGCGACGATGCAGGGTCTCCACGTGGTTGCCCACCGCGGCAAACATACGGCGTGCCTGGTGGTAGCGGCCCTCGGTCAGGGTCAGGCGTGCCGCGCGCGGGCCGATCACATCGAGTACGGCCGGTGCCAGCGGCGTGCGTTCCGATTCCAGCATGAGTTTGCCGCTGGCAAAAATCTTTGCCTCGTCGCCGCGCAGATCGCGTGCCAGCGTGGCTTCATACACCTTCGCGACCGCGCGTTTCGGATGCACGATGCGCTGGAGCAGCGCGCCGTCATCGGTCATCAGCAGCAGGCCCGTCGTGTCACGGTCGAGCCGGCCGACCGTCGACAACGTCGGCGAGCGCAGGCGGAAGCGCGGCGGAAACAGGTCGTACACGATCTGCCCGGGATCCTTCAGCGAGCAGGTGTAACCGGCCGGCTTGTGCAGCATGAGGATCAGTCCCGGCGCGGGATCGAGCGGCTCGCCGTCGATACGAATGCGTTCGTGCGGGACGTCGTCGTCGGTGTAGAGGATCTCGCCTTGCGGGTCGGTGATGCGGCCATCGCGCACCATCGCAGTCACTTCCTTGCGGCTGCCGTAACCGAGATTTGCCACGAGCTTGAGCAGTTTCATGCGGTGCGCGTCGCTTCGATGATCTTGAATCCGCCGCCCTGTGCCACGGTTCGCACGCTGCCGAAGTTCGCGTCGAGCACGGATTCATAGGGCAGATGACGATTCGCGACGAGCCACAGCCGGCCGCCGGGATACAGCGACTGTGCCGCGATGGCGATGAAGCGGCGGCCGATGTCGGGCCGGTCGTGATGTGTGCTGGTGTGAAAGGGTGGATTGGTCACGATGACATCGTACTTGCGCGGCAGGCCGGTCGTCACATCGTGCCAGTGGTATTCAATCGGGATCGTGGCAGCGGCAAGATTCTCGCGCGCGAGATCGAGCGCACGCGACTCGGCTTCGTAGAGGTCGAGCGAGCGGATGCCACGGCAGCGTTCCAGCAGTTCGATCGAGAGGTAGCCGAATCCCGCACCGAGATCGGCGGCGGCACCGGCGAGATCGGCCGGCAGATGCGCGGCCAGCAGCGTGGAGGCGGCATCGATCCGGTCCCAGGCGAAGATGCCGGGACGGCTCACGAAGCGTCCGTCGCCGATGCGTCGCGGTGCATCCAGCTCCAGCCATTCCTTCATCAATGCGTCATCGACCGGACCTGCGAGCGGCGCGCTCCAGAAAGCCCGGCAATGATGCTTGACCAGCGTGTCGAGCGGTCCGGCGATGCATTCCAGATCCTTCTGGGTCGAGCGCGCGCCTTCGTTGTTGGCCTGGCACGCGATGACCCGACCGCCTGGAGCGGTCGATGCCACGGCGCGCGCCAGCAATGTGCGGGCTTCATCGCGCTGACGCGGCGGCAACAGCAGGACGAGCGGATGCTGTCGGTTCTCTGTCGCATTCACGCGGAATCCCGCAGATTCCAGGGTGTGCGCATCTGGCCTGAACGTCTGTTCGCAGACCAGTCCCGGGAAATCATCGGCGCGCATTGATGCACCAGCCCGCGCCCGCAGGAACAATGCGCCATCGTTCGGCCAGCGCAGCAGTCCCTGCCGGAAGGGCAGAAGCAGTGTTTCGAGTGCGGCATCGCCGTCGGCGGGGGAACTCATTGTCGTGATGGCCTGGCGTAGACTCGTCGTTACTGAAATCGGCAGGACCATTGTATGGCGCTCAAGCGACCGAAGTGGCACACAGGAACGCTCGTCGTTCTGGAACATCACTCCCGTGTGCTCCGGGACAATCCGCTCGGCGACCCCGCCGTGCGCAATCTCGCCGTGTGGCTGCCGCCGGGATATGACGAAGGCGCGACGCACGGTCGTCGCGGCCGGCGCTATCCCGTGCTCGTGGACATGGCCGGGTTCACGGGCTCCGGACTCGGCCACATCGGCTGGAAGAACTTCAGCGAGAACTTTCCCGAGCGCGCAGCGCGCCTGATTCACGAAGGCCGGATGACGCCGGCCATCCTCGTCTTTCCAGACTGCTTCACCGCACTGGGAGGCAACCAGTACATCAATTCATCCGCGATCGGCGCCTATGCCGACTACCTCACGAAGGAAATCGTGCCGACGGTGGATCGCGAATTCCGCACGCTGGCCTCGCGCGAGCATCGGGGGTGCTTCGGCAAGTCCTCGGGTGGCTACGGCGCGATCATCCACGCAATGAAGTATCCGCAAACGTGGGGCGCCGTTGCCGATCATTCCGGCGATGCGTACTTCGATTTCGTGTATCGGCATGACTGGCCGAACACGCTCAACGAACTGGCGAAGTATCGGCCAACGGACCGCGCCGCGGGACCGGTCAATGTGAAGAAGTCGGAAAAAGGTGCTGACCGCGGGCTCGACGACGGGCGCGTGCGCAAGTTTCTCGAAACGCTATGGAAGAAACGCAAGCTCTCAGGCGGCGAAGTGCATTGCCTGATGAACCTGTGCATGGCCGCGAGCTACGACCCGGACCGCCGCGCGCCGAACGGCTTTCGTCTGCCGTTCAATCTCGAAACCGGCGAGTTGATCGAGAAGCGCTGGCAGGCATGGCTGCGCCATGACCCTGTCAATCTCGTGCGGAAATATCGCGGCAATCTGCGATCGATGCGTGGCATCTACATCGATTGCGGCTTCCGCGATCAGTACCAGATCCACTACGGTTGCCGCATCCTGTCGAAGCGACTGGCAGCAGCCGGCATCCGGCATGTCTACGAAGAGTTCGACGACAACCACTCCGACATCGACTACCGCATGGATGTGTCGCTGCCGTTTCTTGCGCACGCGCTGAGGTGAGGATCAGGAGGCCGCAAAGACCGCATAAAAGAAGGATGAGGGTTTGGAATCGCACCCTGAGGTTTGGAGTTCTCGCATCGCACGGGAACAGCAAAGACAATGGTCGCAGGAAGCGCAGGTTCCGACCCGGCGATTCCTTCTTTTATGCGGTCTTTCGCGGCTCTTGCTGTCTCAGCGCGCCGACAGCTGCACGTCAAAGCCCTTTGACGTGCTGCCCTTGCGGCGGATGATGTCCTGAACGAGTTCGACGCCGCTGTGGTTGCAGGGCGGCAGTTCGAGGTCGCAGGTACCGAGCGGTGTGACCCGCTCGCCCCAGCGGATGACGTGGGCACACCAGGTGAGTCCGCCGCCGAAGGCCGGCGTCAGCAGCAATGAACCGGGTCTGACGCGGCCTTCCTCGATGGCCTCGACGAGTGCGACCGGCACGGTGGCCGAGGACATGTTGCCGTAGCGATCGACGGTGACGAACACCTTTTCCATCGGGATGCCGGCGCGCTTGGCGACCGCTTCGATGATGCGCAGATTGGCCTGATGCGGAACGGCGAGATCGACATCCGCACGCGACAGGCCTGCCCGTTGCAGTGCGCTTTCCGCCGCCTCGCTCATGCCGACCACGGCGCGTTTGAAGATTTCCTGGCCGTCGAAGTCCCAGCGCGTGTCGCCGAGCTGCAGTTCATGGTTGCACCACGCCGCTCCCATGCCGCGCACGCGCAGCGTGTGGCGCGCATCGGCATAGCAGCCGAGCTTCTCCGCCATTACGCCTTCGGGACGGTCGCTGGCCTGGATCACGACGGCGGCGGCGCCGTCGCCAAAGAGCACTGCCACATTCCGGTTGCTCCAGTCCATGTAGGGGCTGATGCCCTCCACGCCGATGACGACGGCGTTCCTGACGACGCCGGTGCGGACCATGGCGGTCGCGCTGGTCAGCCCGTAGAGAAAACTCGTGCACGCCGTATTGATGTCCATCGCCGCCGCGTTGCTGGCGCCGAGCAGCAACTGGACAGCGGATGCCGTATTCGGCACATGTTCATCGGCGGACACCGTTCCGAGGACGATCAGATCGACGTCGGTCGCGTCGAGCCCGGCGCAGGCGAGGGCGCGTGCTGCGGCAATGTGCGACAGCACCGTCATCGGGACGTGCGAAATGCGTCGCTCCCTGATGCCGGTGCGGCTGACAATCCAATCGTCCGTGGTGTCGAGAAAGGTCGCGAGGCCCGCGTTGTCGAGCACGGCCGGCGGCATGCACTTGCCCCAGCCTGTAATGGCAGCGTACGTCATGACGAAACCTGCAGTTTGCAGCACCCCTGATGCGCGGGGATGGTACACGACCAATGATCTGCCGATGCTGGTCAGCGCGTCCCTTCCCCTGCGAAGCTGGGGAAGAGGCAGTGCCGGACATCCTCCGGCGAGGGAGAAGGACAGGATAGGGGCCGGCCCCGGAAGCAGTGCATTCGCGCTGCTTCCCCCTCCCTAACCCTCCCCCGGCGACCGGGGGAGGGGATCAGAGAGAAGCGAGCAGCTGATCCGTGGTGACGACGGTCGCGTATTCGCCCTGCAGGTTGGCGAGCGACATCGCATGTACTTCTTCAGCCGTGTGCAGCGTGCCTTCGTAGTCATGTTTGTCGAACGTGTAGGTCGCATCGGCCACGACGAATGTTCTGAAGCCAAGATTCCCCGACGTGCGCGCAGCCGCCTCGACGGAATTGTTCGTGATCACGCCGACGATCACGACTTCATCGATACTGCGGACACGCAACCAGCGCTCGAGCCCGGTATTGATGAATGCATCCGGGACGTTCTTTTCGACGACGTGTTCTTCCGCATGCGGCTGGAACCGGTCCTGGAATTCGGCGCCTTCCTGTCCGGGCCAGAACACCGAGCGCGGCGAACGCGACATGTGACGGACATGCACGATCGGCTGATGCATATCGCGCCAGGCATAAAGCAGCTGTGCGATGTTGTCTTCGGCGGCAGGGTTGTTCCGGCGACCGAGTGCCGGATCTGCGATGCCGCGCTGCATGTCGATGAGGATCAGTGCCCGGGGATTCATCGTGCCGAGGATTCCTTCTTCGGGCGTCCCATGCCGCGCTCGGCGGCGAACAGTGCCGCCTGGGTGCGATCGTCGAGCTTGAGTTTCGCGAGGATGATGCTGACGTAGCCCTTCACCGTGCCTTCGGTGAGATTGAGATCGGCGCCGATCTGACGATTGCTCTTGCCGCGCGCGATCAGTTCGAGAACGCTGCGTTCGCGATAGGTGAGGGTGGCGAGCGGATCGGCGGGTTTGCCGGCACGAAGCTGCTCCATCAGCGAACGCTGCGCCTGCGGATGCAGCCACGGATGACCGCCCGACACGGTGCGCAGCGCTTCGAGGAAATCCGCCTTCGACACTTCCTTCAGCACATAGCCCATCGCGCCGGCTTTCATCACGTCGCGCACCTGGTCGTCCTCGGCATAGCTGGTCAGTGCCAGTACCTTCACGTCCGGCACGACAGCCCGCAGCATCCTGATGGCATCGGGCGCATGCATGCCCGGCATCTTCAGGTCGATGAGCACCAGGTCGGGTCGCAGCTGCGGCGCCATTCGGCAGGCTTCATCGCCATTCGCCGCTTCGCCGACGATGGTGAATTCCTCGACATCGCTGAGCAGCGCCCGCAGACCTTCGCGCACGATGGCGTGATCGTCGACGAGCATCAGTCTCGTTGGTGTTGTGGCTGTCTGATTCATGGCGCACCCGATACTGCAGGACGTTCACAGGGAATGGAAATATTCACGGCACTGCCGAGGCCGACGCGGCTGGCTACATGGCACGCGCCGCCGAGCGCCCGTGCGCGCTCATTCATGGTCTGCAAGCCGATGCCGTGGTCGGCACTGCTGACGGTGCCGGGTTGCTGATCGGCCGGGTCGAAGCCGATGCCGTCATCCGATACGACGATGTCGATGCGGTCGATGCTGCGGCTGGCATGAACGCGCACGACGCGTGCCTTGGAATGACGGATGGCGTTCGACAGGGCTTCGCGGCAGATCAGGTACAACTCTTCCTCGACATGCCGGGGTTGCTGGACGTAGTCGCTGAAGTCGAGACGGATGCTCGGCGTCTCGGGTGCCAGGATCGCAGCCAGCTTGCGCAGGGCGACCTGCAGTCCCAGGGCCTTCACGTCATCGACCCCGGCCTTCGCCGACGTGCTGCCCGCAACGCCCGCAGCGGGCCGCAGTTCGCGCAACAGGGCGCGCATCTCGGCAAAGGCCAGCCGCGACAGTTCCTCCAGCCGATGCGCACGCCGCGCGCCCTCGGCGGGGTCGCGCTGCCAGGCCGACACCAGCGACTGGGCTGTCATGCTGATGGAAGACAGCGCCTGGCTCACCGAATCGTGCAGATCGCGCGCCAGCCGCTGACGTTCGCGCATCACCGCAGCCTGCCGCGCCTCGGTCCACAGCCGGTTGTTCTTGATGGCGACAGCCAGATGGTCGGCGATGATCTCGATGCTGCGGACGTCGTCTTCGTCGAAGGGTTCCAGGCCCTCGATGTTCACACAGCCATAGACCTCTTCCCCGAGCACGATGGGTACAGCGAGTTCGGCACAGACGTCGATCGGTTCGGGCGGCGGAACGTAGCGCGGATCCCGGGTGACGTCGTTCACCATCTGGGATGCGCGCTGCGTGATGGCCGAACCGATGATGCCGTCGCAGACGCGCATGCGATACGGGTTCGTGAAAATCTGCGCGTAGGCGCCGGCGTGCGAGCGGAACACGAGATATTCGCCGTCATCGTCGGTTTCGATCAGGGGAATGACGACATTCGGGTAGCCGAGCACCGAGTGGATGATGTCCGCCGTCGTCGCCACGAGTTCTTCCGGTTCGAGCTCCGAAGACACCAGCCGCGATACCTGTGCGATCAGTGCCATGCGTTCGCTGCGGCGCTGTTCGCGCTCGTAGCGCACGGCGTTCTGGATGGCGATGGCGGCATGGCGGGCAAACAGCTGCAGCATCGTGACGTCACTCGCTTCGAAGCGTCGCGGCGGCTGTGCGCCGATGCCGAATGCACCGATGAGTTGTCCGCTGCCGCCGAAGATGGGAACGCCGATCACGGCGTTGTCGGCCAGCTCCGTCAGGGATGCTCCTTCCAGATCGCCATAGCGGTCGTAGACGACAGGCTCGCGCGTTTCCATGATCCGGCCCATCAGGCCGCGACCGGGGGCGAACTCGGTATTCAGTTCGATCTGCGGCAGGCGATGGATCGCCTCGACGCGGATGACTTTCCGTAGCGGGTGATACAGGCCGATCGCGCCATCATCGGCGCGCAGCAGTTCGCAGGCATGCCGCGCGATGCTCGTGAGCAGGGGGCGCAGCGCAAGCTGGTGCGTAATGTCTTCGAGGATGCGGCCGAATGCTTCCAGCGCATCGCTGGATCGCATCTTGCGGCGCTCGGGGATATGCGTCATCGCGGGCTCACAGGAAGAACGCGGCAAGCATTTGGCCTGACGTTGCCGGCCGTCAAGCATCGCAGCCGGGTCGGGTCGTGTCGTGTTCATGTACATGAGTCCGTCAGCCAGCAGTCGCTGCGACCCTGGATGTGCTGGCGAGCGCACCGGCATGTGACCGGCTCGCGGCGACGCGCCTTCAGAACTTCAAACGGGGTGCTGGACATGCAAGTTCGGTACTACGGATCCCTAGGGGCGGCACCTTAGGGATTACGGGCTTTCACCGGCACTGCGAGGCGTTGGCTGGCGTCCCCCACTTTCGTCAGGTAGGGTGGGCACTGCCAGAATCAGCCGTTCTCGCAACCCCCTGAATTTCGGGAGATATCGATGACCGCAGCCCGCGAAACCGCGAAAGCGCCGTTCAATTGGCCGGCCGTTTTCATGTTCGCGATCACCACCGTCCCAGTGCTTACCGTTTTCCCCTGGTACGCATGGAAATACGGTTTCGACGCCTTCGAATGGACCTGGTTCGGCATCCTGTGCTTCGTGACCGGGCTGTCCATCACCGGCGGCTATCACCGTCTGTGGGCGCATCGCAGCTACGAAGCGTCGAAGCCGCTGCAGATCTTCTACATGCTGTTCGGCGCGATGTCGTTGCAGAACAGCATCCTGGTCTGGGCGTCGATGCACCGCGTGCACCACCGCCATGTCGACGATGTCGACAACGATCCATATTCGATCAAGCGCGGTCTGTGGTTTGCGCACATGGGATGGATGCTGCGCGACTACCCGAGCGGCAAGATGAATACCGCCAACGCCCGCGATCTCGAAGCCAATCCGATCGTCATGTTCCAGCAGCGGTACTACCTGTGGCTTGCTGTCGGCATGAACGTCGGTGTTCCGCTGCTGCTCGGCTGGTGGCACGGCGACATCTGGGGTGCCCTGCTGCTGCTAGGGTTGTTGCGGCTGGTGGTCAGTCATCACGTCACGTTCTTCATCAATTCGCTGGCGCACTACTGGGGCCGTCGTCCCTACACGGCGGACAACACCGCGCGCGACAACGATCTGCTCGCCCTGTTCACCTACGGCGAGGGCTATCACAACTTCCACCACATCTTTCAGTGGGACTACCGCAATGGCGTGCGCTGGTGGCAGTACGACCCGACGAAGTGGTTCATCGGCGCGTGCTCATGGCTGGGCCTCGCGCGTGGACTGCGGCGGGTACCGGAATTCCAGATCCGCAAGGCACTCGTGGAACGCCAGATCGAGCGCGCCCGCGAGCGTGTGGACGCCTGCCAGGATCCCAGCCTGCTGACGCGCCTGCAGGCCCAGCTCGAACAGGAAGCCTTGCACCTGGCGCAACTCATCGGCGATTGGGCGGCCCTGCAGCAGGAAAAGATCGAGGCGACGAAACAGAAGCTGCTGCATCAGTGGAACGAGAGCGAAGCGCATCGACGCCTGGTGGCCATCGAAGAAGCATTGCGGGTGCAGCACCGGCGCGTGCGGTTGATCGGACTGCAGGCGGCGTAAGCCGCCGCTTCTTCGCAGGTCAGGCAGTTCCTTCTGTGGGTCAGGCTTCAGCCTGACATTCTGGGGCCGGCTTCAGCCGGCCCCGGACGTCAATCGCTTCTTTCAATGACTCGCATCGGCAGCCCGGATTGGAGATCCGCGCGTGTGCCCCGATGATCGGCTGACACTGCATTCCGCAGGCCGACCTTCAAGGAGAATCCATGAGTCACGCCAGTATCATCGCCATCACCGACACCACGTTCGACACCCAGGTGCTGGGTGCTGACGGCCCGGTGCTGGTCAAGTTCGAAGCCGATTGGTGCGGCCCATGCCAGGCCATGAAGCCGATGATCAACGACATTGCCGCGGAGTTCGGCGGCAAGCTCACGATCGCCACGCTGGACATCGACCAGAACAACCAGACGCCCTACAAGTACGGCGTTCGTAGTGTGCCCACCGTGATTCTCTTCGACCGGGGCAGGATCGTCGGCCAGAAGGTGGGGTTGCCGCGCAAGGCGGATCTGGTCGCGCTGATCGGCGATCGGGTTGCCTGACGAATGACCGTTCGGCAGCGCGCAGCAGGCCGGCCATGCAGACCGCCGGCGGAAAATGCTGACGGGAGCCCTGCGAGGGTCGCGTACGATTCCGTCGTCGGGATGGCAGCACTCGGAGGGGGCGGCGGTTGTGAAGTCAGGCGATCCTGTGGCGGTGCGAGGCGGCGCGCGGATCGAGGTGGACCTGGATGCGTTGGTGCATGGGGCGTTGCTGATTGATCGCGGCGGGCGGATCCTCAGTGCCAATCGCCCGGTGCGGCGTGTGCTTGCAGGCACCGATGCACAGATCGAGGGCCGCCTGCTTACGGACTTCATTCCCGATCTGAGGCCGGACGAGATTGCCCGGTTGTTCCGCAGGCGTCGCACCCGCAAACGCGAGTTGCAGGGCGTGCGCAGCGATGGCGCGCCTCTGCCGCTGCGCGTTGGCATCAGCCGCGTCCGCAATGGCAGGTCGACGGCACTGCTCCTTACCGTGAGCGATCTGACACGGCGCAAGCTGCTGGAAGCGGTGGATCGCGACAGCCGGTATGGATTTCGCACGCTGGCGCAGGCCCTGCCGCAGATTCTGTGGACCTGGACGCCGACCGGCGCGGTGGAGTTCATCGGTCCCCAGTGGATCGACTACACGGGGGTGCCTTTCGAAGCCCAGACCGGCTCGGCCTGGCTGAACCAGATTCATCCTGAAGATCGGCCAGCCGTCGAGTCGGCGCGGACGAAAGCGGTTTCTGCGGCGCAGACGCTGACGATGGTGTTTCGCGCGCGCCGGCACGACGGCGAATACCAGTGGTTCGAGACCACCATCGTGCCGATGCGGGGTCGCGACGGGACCTTCGTCCGCTGGATCGGCACCATCAGCAACATCCACGAGGCCCGCGAGAATCGTCTGGCCCTGATAGCGGAGCGCGATCGCTTCGCCAGGCTGATTTCCAGTGTGCCGGGCGCCGTCTATGCATTCCGCCGAGGTCCCGACGGCTCGGAGTCCTACACACTTTCCACGGACGGAATCTCAAACTTCGTCGGTCTGTCGCCCGCTGCGTCGGCACATCTGGACCCGAAAGCCATTCCACGTATCCATCCGCAGGACCAAGCCGTCCTGCGCAGGTCCGTTGATGAATCCGCCCGGTCGCTGACCGCCTGGTACGGCGAGTGGCGCGTGCATCATCCGGAGCGGGGCGAGATCTGGGTGGAGGCACGCTCGATCCCGTATCGCGACGACGATGGCGGCACGACCTGGTACGGAATGATGATGGATGTCACGCAGCGCAAGCGTGGCGAAGAGGAGTTGCAGCGATCGCAGTCGCGATTGCAGGCCGCCGTCATGGCCAGCGGCATCGGTACGTACATCTGGGACGTCCGCACCGGACGCCTCTGGTGGGACGATGTCCTGCTCAAGCTGTTCGACCGCACGCGCGAGGAAGTCGAGTCGGGTGGCATCGAAGGCGCAGCGAATTTCGTCCAGCCGGAAGACCGCGTGCTCGTGTCCAACGCTATGGTGCCGGTGTGGCGGGGCAAGAGCGATACGCTGCATGTCGAGTATCGATCGTTGCGGCGCGACGGTGCGCTGCAGTGGATCGGTGTCAGCGGCCGCGTCGATCGCGACAGCAACGGCAAAGTGATTCGCGTGACCGGCGCCTGCACCGACATCACTGCGAGCAAACTTGCCGAGGAGGCCCGTCGCAATTCGCAGCGCATCGAAGCGCTGGGCACGCTCGCCGGGGGTATTGCGCACGACTTCAACAACCTGTTGCTGGCCATCGCCGGCAATACCCAGCTGGCGCTGTCGGATCTGCCGGAGGGACATCCGGCGCAGCGCAGCCTGGAAGAGATCGAGCGGGCCAGCGCCCGCGCTTCCGATCTCGTGCATCGTATCCTCGCCTTCAGCCATCAAAGCGAGCCGAAGCGCGCCATCATCGAACTGCGTCCGACGATCGAAGAGGCTTTGCGACTGCTGCGCGCCACGTTGCCCGCGATGATCCAGATCGACGCCGATTTCGGCGACCGGCCGCTCTGCGTCGATGCCGACTCGACCCAGATTCATCAGATCATCATGAATCTCGTCACCAACTCGGCCCATGCGATCGGCGATCGCGGCGGATCCGTGCGGATCGTTGCGAAAGGCGTGAAGGTGGCTGCGGGCGATACGCAAGTGCCTGCCGAACTCGTGCCCGGAGCCTATGCGTGCATCAGTGTGCAGGACACGGGGCGCGGCATGGACAAGGCGACACTCGACCGGATTTTCGATCCGTTCTTCACCACCAAGCCTCTCGGTCAGGGAACCGGCCTCGGATTGAGTGTCGTGCACGGCATCGTGCGCGCGCACGACGGCGCAATTGCGGTCCGCAGCGAGCC
>CAZBKC010000012.1:16189-21236 GCA_964492345.1 uncultured Steroidobacter sp.
TTCGATGTCTATCTGCCTGCGGCGGTTCGCCTGGAGGCGTCAGGTGCTGCGGCGGCAGCGGCGAGCGCACAAGGGCGCGGGCAGCGGGTGATGTATGTCGACGACGAGGAAGCGCTGGTCTTCCTGGTGACGCGCGTGCTCGAACGGCTGGGCTATGCGGTGGCTGGTTTCGTCGATCCGGGTGAGGCACTGCAGGCGTTCACGGCGCATCCCGATCGCTACGACGTGGTCGTGACCGATCTGTCGATGCCGGGCATGACGGGATTCACGCTGGCGCGATCCATGCTCGCCATCCGTCCGGACCTTCCGGTCCTGATGACCTCGGGCTACGTCCGGCAGCAGGATCGTGAAGCGGCTGAACAGATCGGTATCCGCGAGCTGATCCTCAAGCCCGACACCATCGACGAACTGGGACACTCGCTCGAACAGTTGTTCAACCTGTACAAACCTTCCTGAAAGCCGGCTCAGGCTCTCGGGTTCTTCCTGTGGGGCCGGCTTTAGCCTGACACCTCGAGGCCGGCTGAAGCCGCAATGGCACTGCATTAAGCTGCCGATTGAGCTGAGGTCGAATAGAACGTCCCTTCCTCCGTGTAGCGGGGGAAGGACAGGATGGGGGCAAGCGTGCGATAGCACGCGCATCCGCGCGTGGCCCCACCCCAACCCTCTGCTGCACACGGATGTGTCCCGCGGGGATTTCCGTTGGTCACGAATGCCGCGGGCGCATGGATGCGCAGGAGCGGCCCCCGCTACGCGGAGGAGGGGGCGGACAAACCCATCGCACGCAGAATGTCAGTGCCATTGGGCTAGAGTTGATCTTCATCGTTTGTCCGGAGGGTGTGCCGTGTCCGACGCCAGGATATTTCTGCGGGTCGTTGCCGTTGCCATCTGTGCTCTGGCTGCGTCGCCGATCGCGGCAGCCGCGACGGTCGATCTGCTGATCCGCAATGGCGCCATCTACGATGGTCATGGCAATGCCGCGGTACGCGGGGATCTGGCGGTCGACGACGGTCGGGTCGTCGCAGTCGGCAGGCTGGCCGATTACCAGGGCAGAAAAGAAGTCGATGCCCGGGGCCTGGCCGTGGCGCCGGGCTTCATCAATGTGCTTTCGTGGGCTCCGGAGTCCCTGCTGCATGACGGCCGCGCCATGAGCGACGTGAAGCAGGGCGTGACGCTCGAGATTTTCGGTGAAGGTAATTCGTTCGGTCCCGTGAACCGCGCGATCCGCGAGGAGATGATCAAGACCCAGGGCGATATCCGCTACGACATCACCTGGGACACGCTCGATGAATTCCTCAGGACACTCACGAAGCGCGGTGTCTCGCCCAATGTCGCGTCGTTCGTCGGCGCGACGACCGTGCGGGAATACGTCATCGGCTTCGACGACCGTGCGCCCACGCCAGCCGAGCTTGCAAAGATGCAGAACCTGGTGCGCAAGGCGATGCGCGACGGCGCACTGGGAGTCGGCAGCTCGTTGATCTATGCACCGGCGTCTTATGCGAAGACCGATGAACTCGTGGCGCTCGCCAGGGCGGCCGGCGAATATGGCGGTGCCTACATTTCCCACATGCGCAGCGAGGGCGACCGGTTCCTCGAG
The DNA here is from genome assembly GCA_964492345.1 of uncultured Steroidobacter sp. GTDB lineage: Bacteria > Pseudomonadota > Gammaproteobacteria > Steroidobacterales > Steroidobacteraceae > Steroidobacter. The sequence continues at coordinate 17,784 of CAZBKC010000012.1, forward strand.
GCATTGGACGAACTGATCCATATCGCCCGCGAGGCCGCAGTGCCCGCAGAGATCTATCACCTCAAAGCGGCGGGCGAGAAGAACTGGCCGAAGATGCAGCAGGCCATCGACAGGATCGAAGCGGCACGGAAGGAGGGGTTGCGGATCACCGCGGACATGTATGCCTACACCGCCGGGGCGACGGGTCTGGATGCGGCGATGCCGCCGTGGGTCCAGGCGGGCGGTCTCGATGCCTGGATCGAACGGCTGCAGAAACCGGAGATACGCGAGCGCGTGATCCGCGAGATGCGTTCTCCCGCGACGGACTGGGAGAGCCTGTTGCTTGCTGCCGGTTCGCCCGCCCGCGTGCTGCTCATCGGCTTCAAGAACGACAGGCTCAAGCCGCTCACGGGAAAGTCGCTGGCCGAGGTCGCAAGACTTCGCGGCAAGTCGCCGGAAGAAACTGCCATCGATCTCGTCATCGAAGACAGGACGCGGGTCGGTACTGCGTACTTCCTGATGTCCGAGGAAAACGTCACGCTCGGACTGTCGCAGCCCTGGGTCAGTCTGGGTTCCGATGCGGATGCACCCGCCACCGAAGGTGTGTTTCTCAAGAGCAATCCGCATCCGCGCGCCTATGGGAATTTCGCGCGTTTCCTCGGCCTGTACGTTCGCGAGAAGCGTGTGACCTCGTTGCCGGACGCGATCCGGCGCATGACCCACCTGCCGGCCCTCAATTTCAAGCTGAAGGATCGCGGTTGCCTGGACGTGCGCTGCCATGCGGACATCGTGATCTTCGATCCCGCGACGATCGGCGATCATGCGACGTTTGACCAGCCGCACCAGTATTCGACGGGCGTGGTGCATGTTTTCGTGAACGGTGAGCAGGTGCTGCGTGATGGCGAACACACGGGTGAAAAGCCAGGGCAGGTGGTGTACGGGCCGGGGCGGAAGCATTAGGAGACTGCCCCCTCCCTGTCCCTCCCCCGCTCCGCGGAGGAGGGAACGCCCCATTCAACCTCGCGCCGACTTCCGGTTCCCTCCCCTGCGAAGCGGGGGAGGGTTAGGGTGGGGGCAACTCTTCACCACAATCGTCACAAATCCATGAACCCCCTTCGCATCCGCACCCTCACCGCCGGCATCGAACTGTCCGATGCATCGCGTCTCGATGTCATCGAAGCCGCTGCCGCGCTGCTGCAGCGAGGCCGTCAGCAGTTCAATCTGGGCATCGATTCATCGCCCGCGCCGGCCAAGGACCGCAGCATCGCTGCGGCCATCGAAGCGTTCACGCACGCTCCGTTCGGGGCATCATCGACATTGCAGGCTTGTTCCGTCATCACGGCAGCCATCAAGTCGCTGGATGTGAAAACCTGCGGCTACTCCGGTCTCATGTTGCCGGTGCTCGAGGATCCGCTGCTCGCACAGCGCGCAGGCGAAGGACGTTACGGCATCCGTGATCTGTTTCGATGATCCTGAAAGTCGATTGAGTATCGAATCCACCATGCCCACCCAACCCATCATCGTCGTCACCACCGGCGGCACCATCGACAAGGCGTATTTCGACTCGCTTTCCACTTATCAGGTGGGCGAGACGATGGTTGCGCACATGCTGAAGGAGGCGCGCGTTGCGGTTCCGTGGCGGCTGGTCGAACTGCTGCGCAAGGACAGCCTGGAACTGACGGACGAGGACCGCGCGACATTGCATCAGACCATCGCGGTACTCGAGTCCGACCGCATCGTGATCACGCATGGCACCGACACGATGACCGATTCAGCCAGGGTGCTCGCTGACATTCCGGGCAAGACCATCGTGCTGACCGGCGCGCTCGCGCCAGCGCGATTCAGCGAGAGCGATGCGACGTTCAACCTCGGCATGGCCTTCGCGGCCGTGCAGTGCCTGCCGGCCGGCGTCTACATCGCGATGAACGGTCAGATCTTCCGCGGCGACCAGGTCAGGAAAGATCGCCAGCAGGGCAGGTTCGTTTCAGTCATCCCCTGACCGGAGAACGAAACGAGAACAGGGAGGCCGCAAAAGACCATAAAAGAAATGCAGGGTCGGAAGAAGAAAACTTATCCTTTCTTTTATGCGGTCTTTTGCGGCTCTCTTTTCTGCATTCCATTGCTACCAGCCCGAACCCACCCGATCGTTACCTGCTTTCGCTGCGAGGGCCGCGCGTTCCGCGATCCATGCTTCCAGTTCGCCGGAACTCGTGTCGCGATTCGCCTCGATCCATTCCTGCATCGATGCCAGCAGCTTTGCGGCCAGCGGCGGCGACAGCGCATAGAGCCGCAGGTAGTTGAACTTCGCCTCGTCCATCCGGCCCAGTCGCACGAAGGCTTCGCCCTGGTATTCGATCGCATGCGGGTAGTCGGGATTGATGCGCAGTGCCTGCGCATAGGCATGCAGCGCAGCGTCATAGTCGCGCAGCTTGCGCTGGACATAGCCGATGTAGGTGTAGGCCTCGTGCATCGCCGGATCGAGCTTCACTGCTTCGCTGAGCTTTTCCAGTGCCTCGCGATAGGCCGTGTCGGCCCGATCGGGATCCTGTGCCTCGTCGGCGCGACCTACCGCGGCATAACCCGCGTTGTAGGCTTCGATGGCGCCGAGTTGCGGTGCTGCAAAGCCCGCTGGCTTTTCGACAGGGCGATAGGCGCCTGGGCCGTCGGCGTAGGCGGCCGCTGCAAGCAGTGCAGCGGCCATCGCCATGAGAGCAATGTGTTTCATCAGAATCGCGATGCCGTGAGCTTCACATCCGAGCTCGCCCAGGCCTTCGCGAAGTCGGCATCCACGGCCTTGGCAGCATCGTGCTTGCCCTGGGCGCGCAATGCCTGGGAGAGACCGAACAACGCCCAGCCGTTCTTCGGGTTGCGACGCAGATCTTCCCAGTAGACCGTTTCTGCCTCGGCGGGCCGGCCGGCGTCGATCAGGACGGCGCCAAGCGAATGACGCACTGGATAGTGCCAGTCATCCGGCTCGGTGTAGATCAGCGCGTCGTGATAGCGGACAGCGCGGTCGAGATGCGCAATGGCGCTGTCGTAGTTCTTCTGCGCTGCTGCCAGTTCGCCGCTCAGCACTTCGACTGCGATGTTCAGCACGGAATCCGCCAGATTGAGCGACATGGACGACGGGGTGGCGATCAGTTGCGGATCGGCTGCGATTTTCTGCAGCGAGGCCAGCTCTGTTCTGGCAGCGCCGTAGTTGGCCTTGCGCGTATACGCCATGCCGCGCGCGTAGTGGCGGACACCGCGGGCGAACATGCTGTCGTAGGGCGCGGGCAGTGCGAGGATCTCGTCCCACCTGCCGAAGCGCACCAGTGCATAGTCCGGCGTGAGCTTGAACGACTGCAGGATCGGCACTTCCTTCACGGCTGCGTCGGGCACCGACTGTGCGGTCTTGCGGGCCGAGTCGATCGCCCGCTTGCTGTTGCCGTTCATGGTCGAGGCGAACCACAGGAAGTGCACGTTGTGCGGGTA
>CAZBKC010000013.1:0-7674 GCA_964492345.1 uncultured Steroidobacter sp.
TCCACGTTCGGACCTGTCGAATAGAATTGCTCTTGCATTGGTATTGAGAAGCATTATCATTTGCATCCATGGACATGGCCTCTACCAAACCCCCCATCCGCTCTGCGGATATTTCGTCGCCGGCTCCCGGGCTTGCCCGAGGGCCGGCGATTCCTTGTGTCCGATCAGACTCGCTGTTCGGGCGGGGCAGAGAAATCCTCATCGAGCACGGCGGTTGTTATTACCGGCTGCGGCTCACTCACAGCAACAAACTGATCCTGACCAAGTAACCGTTTCAGCCCGCCTCGCAGGGAACGCCCACGCGGGGCGGGCCCTGCCCAGCCAGCTACCGCATCGCTACGGCGATGAATCTTCTCCACCGCAAGGTGACGAGGTAGCGGCATGAACACGACTTTCCTGACACCGATCATCCTGTTCGCGGCCAGCGTTGCCGCGATGGGCTGTGCCTACTCCGCGTTGCCCACGCAGCGCTGGTGGTCGCGTCCGCTGCCGTCGTTTCCGGCCCAGGCGACCGCCGCACTCGCGGCCATGGTTGCGCTGCGCGGCTGGATCGAACTGCTTGGACCCATGCACGGCGGACTCGCCTGGCTGTCCACGCTCGCCGTTCCGCTCACCGTGCTTTTCGCCGCTCTCTTCGTGGGTTCGACTGCCGTCGAACGTCCGCACGATCGCCGAATCGACGCGGGCCCCACCGTCACTGCCCTGTGAATCGACGAGGTGATCGATGCCCGCATCGCAAGCTCCCCGCTGCCTCACGCGCGTCATGATCGATGACGATTGCGCGATCGAAGTGGCGCAGTTGCAGTCCGTCATGCACCGGATTCAATGCATGCTCCACGACGTGCCCCAGGCACAGCGCGAATACATCGCCAACGCACTGCTCAATCTCGCGGTATCGCGCATGCTCAAGGAAGAAGGTCACTCGCAGACGGCGAGCATCCTGATGCGGCTCGGCGATGCAGTGGGAAGCGGTGAAGCACCGCCGCCGGAGCGTCCGGTGGACTTGTCGCGCATGAACGGCTGAAGCCCGGCAGCCATCATGGCCGGCGAGTCACATGACTACGTGCGAACGCGGCAGATGTGGTCAAGCACACAGCACCGACAAACCTACCTGAAAAGACGCGGAGCGAAGTCGCCCAGGAAGTCGCGCCACAATGGCCAGGTGTGAGTGCCCGGAATCTTCTTGTAGGAGGCCGACATGCCTCTGGCCTTGACCGCTTCGTACAGCGCCGTGGTTCGCAGGCGTGAGATGTCGTCGTCCCCGGTACCGGTCCAGTAGAGCTTGGGTTTGCTTCTGGCCAGCGCATCGAGCTGACTTTCGAAGAGCGGATCGCCGAGCCTGCCGCCGCCGCTGAAAACGCCGATGTAGGCGAACAGTCCGGGGTTGTTGGCCGTCGTCGCGACCGTCTGGGCCGCGCCCATCGACAACCCGGCAATCGCGCGATGCGCTGCGTCTGCATGGACGCGATAGGTGCGCTCGACGAACGGAATGACATCCTTCACCAGGCTCTGCGGATAGGCTCCCGCGTACGGGATGGGGATCTGCGGCCTGTCGAGAGCGAAGCGATCCGGATCGGGCGGCGGCGCGTTGACCTGTTGATTCGACGGCGTGGGGCCAAGGGCATAGCCCTGCGACACGTTCTGGTCGGCGTTGCCGTTGGGCATCGCGATGATCATCGGCACGGCCGCGCCGGATGCAATCTGGTTGTCGAGGATGACAGCGGCCCGGCCCAGGGTGACCCACGTGTCTTCGTCGCCGCCGCCACCGTGCAGCAGGTACAGCACCGGATATTTCTGTTTCGGGTTCGTGTGATAGCCGGGCGGCAGATAGACAACCATGCGTCGCTGCTTCATGTGCAGTGTCGGCGCCGGGTGCCAGATCTGCTCGATGGACCCGTGCGGAACGTCCTTGAAATCCCACAGCGCGGATTCCGCGCCGCTGATCATCAGCAGGCTGCTGAAGCGGGAGCCCTCGCGTTCGGTCTCGGCATTGTTGGGATCGAGTGCGCGCACGCCATCGACGAGGAACGCGTAGCCGTAGAGTTCAGGCTGCAACGGGCCGACCGTTGTGCTCCATATCCCGTCGGCATCCCTGGTCATGGGCACTTTCGCGTCGCCGGGCCAACTGCCGTTCAGCACGACCTCGTTGGCCGTGGGCGCCGCGAGCCGGAATGTGACGCGCCTGTCGGGGAGCATTTCCGGCGAGCGGAGCGTGGACTGTGCCAGAGCACCTTCGATGCATAGCGTGCTCAGCGTCAGTGCAAACGCCAGGCTGGCTCCCAAAGTCACGATTCTTGTTGTCACTACGTTCCTTCCGGGTGTGGTGTATCGGCGATCGGTGATGCGTCGATCAGCGCGAACGCGATCGTGCAGGGCTCGGTGCCGCGATTGATCCACTTGTGGATGGTGCCGCGCTGGACCAGCGTGTCGCCGGCGTGCAGCAGAACTTCCACGCCATCGTCCAGCTCCAGCACGATGCTGCCGCTCAGGACAACGCCGCAGTCCATCGACTCGGTGCGATGCATGCGTCCAGCCGCGCCTGCGTCGTAACGCAGCACTCGAAACACAACCCCATTGCGCAGCGTCGTGCCGGTTGCCTTGTGCGCACCATCCGCGGGATCGAGGTTGTCGGCCGGGATCTGATCGAGTGCCCACACGACACACCCCTCCTGGCCGGGCCGGCGTGTGGTCACGGGCAAGGTGTCGTCGCTCACCACGACAGCCTTGCGTTGTGAATCGTGGCCTGTGACGACACGACGGATGCGCAGGTTCACGGTGGATCGCCTGTCAGCCGAAGATACCGGGCAGCCACAACGCCAGCGAGGGCCACATCAACAGCAGTGCGGTGAGAACCAGCAAGGCCACGACGAACGGCAGCGCGCCGATGATCACATCAGCCAGCGGGCCTTTGCCCCTGACCGCCTGCACGACGAACAGATTGATGCCGAACGGCGGCGTGATCATGCCGGTTTCGGACAGCACCACCATCAGGATGCCGAACCAGACCAGGTCATAGCCCAGCGAGGCCACCAGGGGGGCGACGATCGGCACGGTCGTCACCATCATGGCCATCGGGTCCATGAAACAGCCCAGTATCAGGTACATGATGGCGATGGCGATCATGACCTGGACCGGCGACAGACTCAGTTGTGTATGCACTTCTTCGAAGAACACCAGGATGTCGCGGCTGATGCCGAGCGTCGACAGCACGAAGTTCAGAAAGAACGCGGCGAGCACGATCAGCATGGCCATGCCGGTGACCCGCATCGTGTTCTCGATTGCGGTCTTGAGCATCTGCCTGCTCAGGCTGCGATTGGCGACCGCAAGAATGAACGCGCCGATGACGCCAAGTGCTGCGGATTCGGTCGGCGTGGCCCATCCCGCGTAGATCGACCCGACCACGAGAAAGAACAGCAGCAGCGGCGGTACCAGGTGCGGCAGGCTGGAAAAACGCTCCGTCCAGCTCACGGGCTGCTTCTCGCCGCCCCAGGCAGGATTGCGTATGCAGGCCACAGCGATGGTAAGCATGAACAATGCGCAGAGGATCGCGGCGGGAATCAGCGCCGCCAGATACAGTTTCGGCACCGACGTGTCGGTGATGAAGCCGTAGATCAGCATGTTGATCGATGGCGGTATCAGGATGCCCAGGGTGCCGCCGGCGGCGATGCTGCCGAGGAACATGCGCTGGTTGTAGCGGAATTTTTCCGCGGCCGGCAAGGCGACGGTACCAACGGTCGCGGCCGTGACCACGCTCGAACCGGAGGTCGCCGCGAAAATGGCCGACACGCCGATGTTCGAATGCATCAGACCGCCGGGCAGCCATGTCAGCCATTTCGCCATGGCTTCGTAGATGCGCCCGGCGATGCCGCCGCGCAGCAGGATCTCGCCCATGAGAATGTAGAGCGGCACCGCGACCAGCAGGAAGTCGTTGCTGGTGGCCCAGGCGATTTCGCCGCTGGCGCGAATGAGCGGCAGCGGCGAATAGAAGGTCACCATCAGGATCGCGAGCACTCCCAGCGCCGCAGCGACGGGCGCACCGGAGAGGAACAACGCGACGAACAGCGACAGGCTGGCTTTCAGCATGGAATCAACGCTCCGATTCTTTGCGACGGTTGCTCGACCGCGATCCGCTCGTGCTAACCGCGATCCGCGATCGCTTCGGTCTCTCGCCTGACTTCTTCATCGGTCATGACGGTGCCAGCGAGACGTGCCACCGTGGCCAGGTCCTGTTGCAGCAGGGCGATGAACACGCGCACCGCGAGGATCAGAATCGTCCAGCACAGGAATGCCAGGCCCGCGAACCAGGCGGATTGTGGAATCCATTGCGGCACCGACAGGCTGGAATTGGAGCGCGTGCCGAAACTGATGCTGGTCGAGAGCACCGCGTAGGCGTGCCAGGTCACGGTGAAGATGAAGATGCCGAGCGCGAGCAGGCCGACCAGGTCCAGCCACGCTCGCGTCTTCGGACCGCAGCGCACATATAGAACGTCGAAGCGGATGTTGGCCCGCTGCAGCAGCGTATAGGAGAAGGCCCATACCGAGCAGATCGCAAGCATGTAGCCGCCCACTTCGGAGGCACCGGAGACCAGGCCCGAACCCATTTTGCGCACGACGATTTCGGCGCCGATCAGGAATACGGTGGCGATCATGAACCCGCCGGCCACCCAGAGTGACAGGCGACTGATCGCGCGGGTGCGATCGATGAGCCAATCGATGAGCTTCATGCGGCATGCTCCGCTGCGTGGAGTCCCATACGCTCAACCTCCGGCCTGAATGCCGACGACCTTGCCCACGGTGGCATTCCAGTCGCTGACGCACTTCGGACCGCAGCGCTGCACCCAGTTCGGTATCACGACGTCCTGGGCGATGGCTTTGGCGCGCGCGACATCCGCTTCGCTCGGAGTGTGCAGCGTCATGTCGGAGGGTCTGCCGCCGATACACTCGCCTTGCCCGGTGTTGCAGTTGATCCCGATCTGGGTCTGCTGCCTGGTCAATTCCCAGGCCGCGTCTTCGAACTTCTCAAACTCGGCGGCGATGAGTTCGCGGATCGACGGATCGAGCTCGGTCCAGCCGCGAGTGCTGTACCCGTAGAAGCTCAGTCCGCTGCCGATCGGCAGCGTATAAAGGCTGTCGGTGACTTCATGCCAGCCCGCCTTGTTGCCCGTATAGGTGCTGGTGACTGCGCAGTCGGCAACCCGGGTTTGCAGCGCCGGCACCACGTCGGGGAAGGGAATGATCACCGGCACCGCACCGATCCGCTGAACGAAGTCGGACATCGACTGGGCGGTGACGCGGACCTTCCGGCCCTTCAGATCGTCGAGCGAAGCGACTTGCCCGGAGCAATAGAACGCAAACTGCGGAAACGGGAACAGGCCGAGCAGCTTGACGCCGTGCTGATTGAAGATGCGGTCGATGATCGGCTTGTAGGCATCGGCAGCGCGATGCATGGTGTCGGCATCGGTAATGACACCAGCGAGATCGATGCCCTCGAACTCACGTACGTCGCCGGCGACGGAGGCAAAGTCTCCATAGGCGACGTCGAGTGCGCCGAGGCCGAGCAGGCGCGCGATCTGCGGTCCCTTCAGGCCGCTCTCATCGATCGAACGCAGGTCGACGGCGATACGGCCTGCGCTGGCCCGGGGCAGTTCCTCGGTCCAGAAAGGCTCTTCGAGTGCCTGGTAGATATTCGAATTCGATGCCGAACCGATCACGTGAATCGTGACTGCGTCTGAGCCGGTGTCGTCGTCAGTGCCCTGGCAGCCCGCAATGAAGACAGCACTGGCAGACACGACCACTGCTGCCATCCAACTCGTCATCGTTTCCCCTCTGGCCATTTGCATGAGTTCAGAAAGTCTGGCTGTTTTTTGTCTCGAATGACATCCAGTCAGCTAAATCCTATGGCGCCGACGACTTATCAATGGTGAGCCCCGGCGCAGCCGCGTAGATTGAGCCGCTTTCGAAAGATTCGGATTCGCCACCACACCGCCCATCCCGCCATGCCATGAAGCTGATCGACATTCACCCCCACATCATCTCGACGGACACGCAGCGATATCCGGTCGCGCCGCTGGGTGGCAAACGCTCGGAGTGGTCGCAGCATCGACCCGTCGACTTTGCGCAGCTGGTCGCGGGGATGGACCAGGCCGGGATTGCGAAGGCGGCGATCGTTCATTCCTCCACGACGTACGGCTACGACAATTCCTATCTCGCCGATGCCATCGCGGAGCACCACGATCGATTCACCGGCGTGTTCTCCGTGGACGTCCGCGCGGCCGATGCGCCCGAGCGGATCCGTTACTGGCTCGGTCGAGGATTGTCCGGGCTGCGGTTGTTCGCGGTCGGCAGCACGGTCAAGACGGACCAGTCATGGATTACCGAGCCGGCCACGTTCCCCGCGTGGCAATGCTGTGCGGAACTCGGCATTCCAGTCGCCATCTCCATGCGCCAGGAAGGGTTGCCGCATTTGATACAGGTGCTGGCCCGATTCCCGGATGTGCGCGTGATTCTCGACCACCTGCTGCACGCGCCGATGGACGATGGCCCGCCCTACAGCGCGGCGACACCTTTGTTCGGGATGGCGCAGTATCCGAACGTCTATCTGAAGCTGACGAGCGCCATCATCCGTCGCTCGCGCCAGCAGCCCGCGACGCCTGAGTCTTTTTTCGGAAAGCTGCTGGGCGCCTTCGGCTCAGCGCGCATCGCGTGGGGATCGAACTTTCCGGCGGTGGAGGGCACGCTGCCGCAGCTCGCGCAAGAGGCCAGGCAGACGCTCTCCATCCTTCCTGCGACGGACCAGGAGAACATCTTCTTCCGCACGGCTGTCGCACTGTATCCGGCGCTGGCCGACAACTGAATTGTGCGTCCCTTCCCCTGCGAAGCGGGGGAAGGACAGGATGGGGGCAGCGTGCGAGGGCAGTACACCTTCAACTGTTACAGGGCCGCTGGTCAGCAACGTGTCGCGCAGCCATCACTGACGAGTGGTTCTACATGAGCGAACTGACCCCGGTGCAGATCATCGATGCGGGTGGGCCGCACGAGAAAGTGACCGTGGAGCTGATGCGCCGCCTGGGCTATTGCGAACAGCTGGGCATCCGCGTCGAACGGACGTATGTCACCAATGGGGCGGAAGCAGCCGAGCTGCTGCGTGGCGGACATGGGGACGTCGCCATGCAGGTGGGCTTCGGTCCGGCACTCGCGGCCATCGAGAACGGTGCGCCGCTGTGCGTCATCGCCGGCTCGAATCTGCTCACGGTGCATGCGGTGTATTCGAAGCAGCCGGAGATTCGCCGCCTGCAGGATCTATGCGGCCGGACCTTCGGCGTCGGCAAGCTCGGCGCCCTGACACATCAGCTGATCTACGCGGCACTGCGCAAGCACGGCGTCGATCCGGCGACGGTGAGATTCGTGCCGATCGGCAACAGCGCCACCATTTTCCGGGCATTGCTGGCGGGAGAGGTGGACGCGGGATTCGGTGAAACAGATGTGTTCGAGAATCAGGCTCACTATGGCGTGCACGCGCTCGACAACGGGGTGCTGTGGCAGGAATTGCCGGAGTTCCCCAACCAGGCATCGTTCGCGACTGCAACTGCGCTGCGTGAAAAGCGTGAAGCTCTGGTGTGCACACTGGCGGCCCACGCCTTGCTGTATCGTTTTCTTCACAGTCCGGATTCATGG
>CAZBKC010000013.1:7684-21043 GCA_964492345.1 uncultured Steroidobacter sp.
AGTCCGGCAGGGCCGTGGCCCAGGCCGGACTCGGACCCGGCGGAAAGCCGGGCCCAATGGTCGTTCTACCAGCGCCATCACCCGTTCGCCGTGAATCTGCTGCTGCCGCCGGCGCAGGTGGCCTACCTGCAGGATCTCAACGTGACGATGCACCTGCAGCGTCGCATCCTGCCTTTCGATGACGTCGCTGACATGTCGTTGGCGCAAGACGCACTGCAACTGCTCGATGGAGACACTGCCCATGAATGAGAAGTCGCCCGGTTCGTTGCGTCCGCGTCCTCTCGGTCGCTCGCAGTTGCAGACCTTGCCACTGGCACTCGGGGGCAATGTATTCGGCTGGACTGCCGATGAGAAAAGCTCCTTCGCAGTGCTCGACGCCTTCGTGGGCGCCGGGTTCTCGCTCATCGATACGGCCGACGTCTATTCCAGGTGGGTTCCAGGACATGTCGGCGGCGAATCTGAGTCGATCATCGGGCGGTGGTTGAAGAGCCGCGGCCGGCGCGATCGGGTGCTGGTGGCGACGAAGGTTGCCGGGGAAACCGCTCCCGGTAAGAAGGGACTGTCAGCGCAGCACATCAAAAGCGCAGTCGAGGACTCGTTGCGCAGGCTGCAGACCGACTACATCGATCTCTACCAGGCTCACTATGAAGATGACTCCGTCGGCTTCGAGGAAACACTACGCGCGTTCAGTGACCTGATCGCGGCCGGAAAGGTCCGCGCCATCGGCGTCTCCAATCACGATGTGAGTCGGGTCAAGGCGGCACTGGAGACCAGCAAAGCCCATGGACTGCCGCGATACGAAACCCTGCAGCCGCTCTACAACCTGTATGACCGCCAGGACTTCGAACAGAAATACGCGCCGCTGTGTCGTGCCGAGAGCATCGGCGTCATCAACTACTACTCACTAGCGAGCGGCTTCCTGACCGGGAAATACCGCACCGAGCAGGACGTAAGCGCGAGCCTGCGCCAGCGATCGAATCGAAAGTACATGACCGGGCGCGGCTTCCGGATTCTGGGTGCACTCGATACGGTGGCGGCGCGGACCGGCGTGAAGCAGGCACAGATCGCCATTGCCTGGCTGATCGCCCAGCCCGATGTGACCGCACCGATTGCCAGCGCGACATCAGTTCAGCAGATGGAGGAACTCATCGCCGCCGCCCGGCTGTCTCTGGATGAAGAGGCGCTGGCGTTGTTGAATGCAGCGAGTGCATACGAGGAAAATGAGGGCTCTTCTGTGGGTCAGGCTTCAGCCTGATAGTCCGAGGCCGGCTAAAGCCTGATGTCACTGCATTGAGTGCTGCCGATTGAGTTGAGGCCGAATAGAGCGTCCCTTCCTCCGCGCAGCGGGGGAAGGACAGGATGGGGGCGAGCGTGCGATAGCACGCGCATCCGCACGTGGCCCCCACCTCTTAGTGCAGTGCCATCGGGCGTCGTCCCGGCCGGTGTCCCGCGCAAGCAAGCATCCCACTCGATCACTTCCAGTCGAGCAACCGGCAGACATTGCCGCCCATGATCAGTTCGATGTCGCTGCTCGACAGCCACGACAGCGACTCCTTGAAATGGGCGACGCACTGGCGATAGGGGTGATGCAGCCTCGACAGATCGCTGCCCCATAGAATCCGTCGCGGTCCGAATGCATCGAAGATGCGACGTAGTGGCGTTTCCAGCGAACGGAACGGATACGGATCGATGGCATAGTCGCCCACGCCGGCGGCTTTCACGTGCACATTGGGATGCTTCGCGAGTGCCAGCAGGGCAGGCAGATGATCGAAGGCAGCGGAACCAAGCGAGCCGCGTGGCACGCCCAGATGATCGACGATGATCCGAAGGCGTGGATGACGTTGCGCGATACCGTCGACGAGTTGCAGCGCGCCGGGAATCAGCATCGCAACGACCAGATCGTTTTCCTCGGCGACGGCCCAGAGCGGCGCGAGCTGGCCTGCCAGCAGCGGGGCGATCCGGTCCTTCGTATTGAATAGAAAACGAATACCCAGCATCCCGCGTTGCTCGCGCCACGTGCGCAGTCGCTGCAGGGGATCGCCGGCGCCGGGATCGAGCAGGCCCATCACCGCGAAACGGTCGGGTTCCGACTGGGCCAGCGACAGCGAATAGGCGTTGCCGCCCGGATCCCACAACGGCGGCGCCAGCACGACGCGTGCTACGCCGGCACCGGCCATCTCGACGGTGAGCGCTTCCCGGGTAATCGGCGAGCGCCGATGCGGTCCCGTGGAGTCGCCTTTCGACCAGGCGTGGACCTGCGAGTCGACGATCAGCATCGGCGATCATTCACTCTTGGCATGGTCGTCCTGGGTTTCAGCACCGCCGATGGCCGCCGCATTGCGCTTCAGGTTGCCGAGAAAGGCGGCCTGGATATCGTTGGGCTGCCACTCGCGCTTGGTCGTGATGCCGACGAGCGGACCATCCCAGGGTACTTCGATGGAAATCGGTGCGAGCAGGCCGAAGCGACGCTCGCTCAGGACTTCGGACCAGCTCAGCACGGTCAGCATCTCCGTGTCCCAGAGCGTGATTCGCATCGTCGAGAGCGAGTACGTTTCGATGCTGGCGGTCGGTGGCGCACCTTCAGAGAAGATGTGTTCATAGGCTTCCCGTCGCGGCGAGCTCTTCGGCGGCAGGACCCACTGATAGCGCCGCAGTGCTTCGACCGTCACTATGCTCTCACACGCAAGTGGATGATCCCGCCGTGCCACCACGCAATACCGTTCGCGATAGAGCGCCTCTTCGACGAAATCGAACGACGGATCGGGTTGCTTGAGGATGCCGATCATGAAATCGATCTCGTCGCGCAGCAGTTTGCTCAGCAGCGCGTCATAAGTGCCGCTCACCACGACGACCCGCGTGGCCGGAAACTGCGAACTCAGTTCCCGAATCGCATTGACGATGAGGATCGTCGGGTCGAGCAGCAGCACACCGATGGTGACGCATTGCTCCTTCGGCAGCTCGTAGGCGTTGAGCACGTCCACCATCGCCGCAATCTGATTGCTGACGTTGGTGAGACGCTTCGCGAATTCCTTGCCGGCATCGGTCGTCTTCACGCTCGATCCGGTGCGCCTGTAGAGCTTGGCCCCCAGGTTCTGTTCCAGTGTGCGCGCTGCACGCTGCAGCGAGGCGTCGCCGATGCCCAGCACGCGCGCGGCGGCGCGGAACGAGCCTGTCTCCTCGATGGCGATCAGGCACCGCATCTGCGTGCGTGTGATGCCGGCCGCCAGTGCCAGGGGCGTGTTGCGCGAGCTGCCGACGATCGATACCGCATCGCTGACGGTCTGCAATATGCGCCGAGTGCGTACCAGTGCGGCCAGGCCAGCGGGGGTCAGGTAGGTACCGGTGGTGGAGCGCTCGAACAGGCTGACGCCGAGGAGTGATTCGAACTTGGCCAGGGACGACGTGATCGCGGGCTGCGAGCGCAGCAGTTCGCTCGATGCCCGCGTCACGCTTTCGTAGCGCGCGACGGCTTCGAAGACCTTCAATTGCCAGATACTCGGCAGCTCCCGGGGCGTGGGTTCCTTCGGGACCGGCTTCTGCCCGGAACTGGCGTCGGGCGCAGTCAACCCGACGCTTCCTGGCCAGTGCCAAGCGACCTTGTCAGTCGAAGGGTCGTCCGCAGCCGGCTCGTCGACTTCCCGATGGACCACGCGCTCGTCCAGCGCGCGCGGTCGTCGCGCCGCCGCGCCCACGAGACGTCGGGCCATTGCCAGGCTAGTTGGCACGCTGGACATGGTTGCGCAGCACGCCGATTTGATCGATCGATATCTCGCATACGTCGCCGACCTTCATCCAGACGGGCGGCTTGCGGGAGAAGCCCACGCCGCTGGGTGTTCCCGTGGCGAGAATGTCGCCGGGGTGCAGCAGTGTAATCGTCGACAGGTAGGAGATGAACTTGTTGATGTTGTGCACCATGTCGGCGGTAGTGCCGTCCTGCAGGACCTCCCCATTCAGGGTCGTCCTGATGCGCAGGTTGTGCGGATCCCTGATCTGATCGGCACGGACCATCCATGGACCCGCCGAGCCGCTGCGATACCAGTTCTTGCCCGGGGTGATCTGGCGCGTGTGGAACTGCCAGTCGCGCACACTGCCGTCGTTGACGATGGTGTACCCGGCGACGTAGCTCAGCGCATCGGCCTCCGCCACGTTTCGTCCTGCTTTTCCAATCACTACGCCCAGCTCACCCTCGTAGTCGAACTGCTCGGACACACCGGGGTGCAGCAGGGGCTGCTTGTGACCGGCGAGAGAATCGATCGAACGCATGAACAGGGCAGGCTGCTTTGGCAATTCCTGCACGCGGCCGGCGCTCTGCACTTCGTCGTGATGCTCGACATAGTTCAATGCCAGACACCACACATTGGTCGCATCGGGGATGGTCGGCAGGTATTCGATCTGGCTCTCCGCCAGATCGGGCGGCGCTGCCTGCGCAGCAGTGTCCACCTCCCTGGGAAAGCCGGCCGCGATCAGCGATTTCAGTGTCGGATACCGTTCCTTGAAGCGGCTGCCGAGATCGACGATGCCCTGGTCGGTGATGACTCCGTAACTGTCGCAACCGCCGGCCCTGAAACTCAAATACCGCATGCTCGTTCCCCCCTCGTTACACGAGGCCCGCGTAGGAGCCGCCATCCAGTTGCAGATTCTGTCCGGAGATGTAGCCGGTCTGCGCGGCGCACAGGTAGGCGCAGGCGTCGCCGAATTCGGCCGGGTCGCCCAGGCGCTTCGCGGCGATGGTGGCGGCGATTTTTTCGCGGGCCTGTTCGCGGGTGATGTTCTCGGCTTTCATCATGCGTTCCGCCATGTACACCTGACGATCGGTGTCGATGCGCTCCGGCAGAAGATTGTTGATGGTGACGTTGTCGGGAACGCTTTCGCGCTGCACGGACTTGCACAGCGCAGTCAGGCCCGCGCGCACCGCGGCCGACAGGCCCATCTGGATGCTGGGCGACTTCACCATCGCCGAGGTGATGTTGACGATGCGTCCGAATTTGCGCTCACGCATGCCGGGAATGTAGTGCTTGATCATCATCGCGGGCGCCAGCAGGTTGGACTCGAATGCAGCCTGCCAGTCCGCCACCGACCAGTCCTTGATGCGACCGGGCTCTGGTCCGCCATTGTTGTTCACCAGGATGTCGGTCTGCGGACACGCCGCAAAGACAGTGGCGCGACCGGTCTCGGTATTGATGTCCGCCTGGATGATCGTCGGACGCGTACCGGTGAGGCTTTCGATCTGCCTGGCCGTCGCCTCCAGCGATTCCAGGTTGCGACCGTTTATGAAGACCTTGCAACCCTCGCGGGCCAGTGCGGTTGCACATGCCTTGCCAAGACCGCGCGAAGACGCGCACACCAGCGCCGTCCTGCCTTTGATTCCCAGATCCATCGCCATCACCCTCCAGAAAGATCCTGCAGATGTCGGTTCAGAGCCTGTGGCGCAGGCGCGGATACACGCGCAGTGCGTTCTCGGAGAACACCGACCGCCGCTGCGCGTCGTTCAGATGCGGCGTCGCCATGACGTAGCGTTTCGTATCGTCGAAATGGAAGCCGGTGGTCGGGTCGATGTCCTTGACTGCGCCGAACATCTCGGAGCCGAACAGGATATTCGCGACCGGCAGTACTTCGGCCATCAGATCGATGCCGGGCTGATGGTAGACACAGGTATCGAAGAAGATGTTCTGCAGCACGCTTTCGTCGAGCGGCTTCTTGCCCAGCCCCATCGCGAGCCCGCGATAGCGGCCCCAGTGAAAGGGCACGCAGCCGCCGCCGTGAGGGATCACGAAGCGCAGCGTCGGGAAGTCCTTGAACAGGTCCGAGGTCAATGCCTGCATGAACACCGTGGTGTCGCCATTGAGATAGTGCGCGCCCGTGTGATGAAAACAGGGATTGCACGAGGAGCTCACGTGGATCATGGCCGGCACGTCGAGCTCGCACAGTTTCTCGTAGAGCGGGTAGTAGTGCCGGTCGGTGACCGGCGGGTCTTTCCAGTAACCGCCGGAAGGATCCGGATTGAAGTTGCAGCCGACGAATCCCAGTTCGGTCACGCATCGCTCCAGTTCGACGACGCTGGCTGACAGATTGGCACCAGGCGACTGTGGCAACTGACATACGCCGACGAAGGAATCCGGATACAGCGTGCAGACCCGATGGATGATGTCGTTGGAGACTTCGGACCAGACACGACTGATTGCCGGCGTGCCCTGGTGATGCCCCATCCAGCCGGCGATGGGGGAGAACAGCAGCTTGTCGATGCCGCGCTCGCGCAGCTTCTGCAGCTGCGTTCCTTCGATTGCCTGTCGCAGCTCGTCATCCGAGATCTTCAGTTCGTTCGGCGAGATCCGGCCGTTGCTTTCCAGTTGCTTCTGGCGCCACGCGTTCAGCGTCTTCGGCACCGTCGTGAAATGGCCATGGCAGTCGATGATCATGGTCAGCGCGCCGCACGCGGAACGAATGCGGAGGCATGCTTCGAGAAGCGCGGCGTCGGCTTCTCGCCATGGTCGTGGCCCATGTTGGAGTCGACGCGATGCTGATTGAAGCCACTGTGTGCGTTCATCTGTTCGCTGGTGCTCCAGTGCTCGTGCATCTGTTCGAACGGGCTCATCCAGTAGTCGAAGATCTGGCAGCCGAGCGCGTGACGGCCGATGCCGCGGATGTGCTCGTACCTGCCGGTTCGCTTCAGGTAGTCGTGACCGACGAAGATTTCGTCGACATGGTCCACTTCCCACGAGGTGTGATGGCCGCCGGCTTTCTCGTTCTTCACCACGAAGACGATGTGGTGATCGACAGGCGTTTCGCCCTTGTCGAGACGCGAGAACATGCCGAGCCGATTCTCTGGCGTGCCGAGATACAACTCGTCGGTCTGGATCAGGCGGAACGTCCTGTTGAACCAGTCGATGGTCTCGTTCAGCCTGGGCGTGGCGACGACGCCGTGCGACATGCGCCGCACCCGCGAAGGGGCCTGACGGATGCTGGCGCCGTGCGGTCCGCGCAGGTCCAGGCGCGGCGGCAGCAGGGCCGTTCTCTCTCGGCCGCTCACGATTTCGATCGACAGACCATTCGGGTCCGTCAGTACGACGCGCTTGCCGCCACCGGGCTCGTCGATGTTCTCGATGCCCTTTGCCGCGCCGGAAGCCACGAAGTCGCGCAGTACCGATTCGTCGGGAGCGTCGTAGGCGTACGCGATCGTGCCGGGTTCGCCGAGTTCAGTGACATGGATGAACGGGGAGTCGCCCGTGCCGCGCATGTAGAGGCGCTTGCTGTCGCGATGAGCCTTCACCATGCCGAAGTCCTCGAGGAACTGCTGCATGACGTCGAGGTCGGGTGCGCTCAGCCGTGCGTAGGCGATACCAGTGATGGGAGAAGTCATGAGTTTTGAAAC
Source organism: uncultured Steroidobacter sp. (assembly GCA_964492345.1). Lineage (GTDB taxonomy): Bacteria > Pseudomonadota > Gammaproteobacteria > Steroidobacterales > Steroidobacteraceae > Steroidobacter. The sequence goes on from CAZBKC010000013.1 coordinate 15,054, forward strand.
CTTTCAAGCAATGCCGTCGAGAGCCTGGCGAACCGAGCCATAGAGCTCATCCGGCGTGAACGCCTTCGGGATAAGGCCCTGTGCGACCGCGTAGCGAATGCCGATTTCGAGAGCGGCATTCACGTTGGCAAACCCATGCGGCTCCAGGATCCGTGCGCCGGGCTGCGGTTCGCCTTCCGCGATGCGGCGACTTTCGATCAATGCGCGATAGACGGCACGGACGATGTCCGGCCGGGCATCTGCCAGTTCCTTGCGGATGGCAACCATGTGATTGATCGGCACCGCGTTGTTTCGCGCCGCCCATTCCTGCGCCGCTGCCTTCGGATCGTCGAGCACCGTGACGACGCGATCGTCACCCTGGGGTTTGGCGCTGAACAGGATGGCGTCGACATCGCCGTCGACGAGGGCCTGCACCAGATCCTTGTCGCCCTCCATGCGGGAGACCCAGGGCGGATCCCTGGCTTCGGCCACATGGCCGTCGTCCTTCACCAGCCAGTTCACCTTGTCGACCTGAACGCCGAAGTCGTCCATGAGGAAGCCGCGCACCCAGGTCGGCGTGGTCTGGGAATAGGAGCGCATCGCGACCTTGCGACCGTTGAGTCCGTTTGCCGTAAAGCGATTGTCGGCGCGCCGCAGCAGGCTGCCATGATGAAACTTGCCATTCATCACGTAGGGCAGCAGCAGGAACGGCTTGCCGACCGACCGTGCCTGCAGAAAGGTCGAGAGGGCGAGTTCGCACAGGTCGTATTTCAGCTCGCGCACCGCGCCCTTGAAGCCCTTCATCGCATCGTCGATGGGTGCGATGTCGAGATCCACGCCTGCGATCTGCAGGGTGCCGGACTTCAGTGCATTGGTCTTGGGATACGTGCCGAGCAGCGTGCGCAGGCGGATTCTTTCTTGTGTCGACATGGCTAGCGTTCTCGTGGATCGACGAATGCCTCGTCGACGGAGGGTGCCCGGGCCAGCAGTTTCTGCCGATGGGCAAAGCGGATCAGTGCTTCGAGGCTGGGCAGATTCTCCTCGAGCCCGTAGGGCAGGGGATCGCCGACCGTCGCCGCCAGCTTCAGATAACGCAGGTCTTCCTTGCCTTTCGCCGTGCCGGACTTCACGCGCGACCAGTAGTTGTCGCGTGCGCGGGTGAAGGCATCGAAGATGTTTCGGGCAAGATCGGGATTCGCTGCGAGCACGTCGTTGCGAACGGCAATGACGCCGTGAATCGGGTAGATGCCGGTGCGCCGGTAGTAGTCCGCATCGAGATCGGCGGCATTCTCGAAAAATTCCACCAGATCCAGATCGTCGCCCGAACCGACGCCGGCCAGACCTGCAAAGCCGACTTCCAGTTCACCGGAACGCATCATGTCAGCCAGCGTCTTCCCGGCGGGCGGCGTCACGACGTTCTGCGGCGGCACGTACGATTCGACGTGTTCCTGGTCTTCCTTGATCCAGGTGATCCGATCCAGATCGACGCCGTGTTCTTCGGCGAGAATGCCGCGCGTCCAGACGGGCGCGGTTACCGTATAGGCACGCAGGCCGACGGCACGACCTTCGAGCTGCTTCGGCGTACGAATCGCGGAGGACCGCAGGCGCTGCAAACCGCTGTGACGAAACTGACGCGTCATCGGCAGCGGCAGCGCGGTGATCGGTGCGCCGGCTTCGCGAGCCATCAGGTACGTGGTCGGTGCCAGCTCGCAGATGTCGAACTCTGCCGTGCGCGCCATGATGCGGTACGCATCGGGCATGCGTTCGAAGTTCCGGAAGTCGAGTTCGACCCCGTCGATGCCGACAGCGCCGGAACGGATGTCTTCGACCTGCCCATGTCTGCCGAGCACGATGGAAAGTTTCGTGCTCATTTTGCGCGACCCGTGTGCTTGCGGCCCATCTGCAAGGCGCCGAAATCGCGCTGCGGATAGGTCATGAGGAATCGATAGCCATGGTCGGCCACCTCCGCCACGTTCTGCTTGGTCACGTGCGGGTGGCCCACGGGGATGTTGTATGCCTTACCGACCTGCAGCACGTGCGCCATCATTCGCAACAGCTCGGGATTGTCGTACTGGCGAGGACAGCCGAGTTCCTGAGTCAGGTCCCCTTCGCCGATGAGCAGCACGCCGATGCCGGGCACCTGTTTCACGATAGTTTCGATGTTCTCGACGGCCACCGTGTCTTCGATCATGAGCACGACGAGGATTTCGCCTTCGGGCGCGAGCGGCCAGACGTCGGCCTTCCTGTAATAGTCCTGCTGCGACAGTCCCCAGTAGCGGCTCGCTGCCATCGGCGCATCGCCGCGCAAACCGGCCGGCTCGTAGAGCGGCTTGCTCCTGAGTCGCGGATAGCGACACGCGGCGACAGCGTTGTACGCCTCTTCGGGTGTGCTGATGCGTGGCCAGACGATGCCGTAGGCACCGAGATCGAGTGCCTGCTTCGCGAACCACTGATTCATTTCGCTGCCGCTGGGAGGAATGCGCACCAGCGGCGTCATCGGGCAGGCGACCGAGCCCATCTGCACGATCTTCTGCCGCAGCAGCAGGAACTGCATGGCCTCGCGCAGTGCGCGGATGTCCCAGGGATTGTGTTCGAGCTCGAAGACCACGCCGTCGTTGTCCGATTGCGCAAACGCCACGGCGTTCTCGACTTCCGCCTGCATGAAGGAAGTGAAGCAGATGCCTGGCGCCGTTTCGAGCGCGCGAATGATGCCGTTCAGTCGCTGTGTCATTGCTCGGGATCGCTTCAGAGAATGGCTGCGCAGAAACCGTCGCCCGCTTCGGCAGGCAACTGCGCTTCGTTCCAGCTGGCGCACCGGTCCTCGGTCCACATCACCTGGCCACCGCGGGTGAGATAGATGGCGCGCTGCGGGTCGGTGGCATGGGTGTTCATGCTCATGACCGTGGACCTGGCGGTCACCGACTCGTCGACGCGCTTCCAGGTCTTGCAGGTATCGGTACTGCGATAGAACGCACCTGCATTGCTGCGCGCCCCGATGCTCATCGGCATGTAGAAGGTGTTTGGATCGTCGAGGGCGAGCCGCAGGTCGCGGCAGTAGCTGTAGGGTGCGAACCGGCCGACGTCATAGTCATGCCAGGACTTGCCCTGGTCTGCCGACGAAAACAGGCCCATGCGACAGGCGTAGAAGACGACGCCGGGTTTTGCCGGCGTCACCACGACAGCATGGCCGTCGAGGATGCCTTCGGTCTGATTGGGCGTGATGATCGCACTGCGCAGGTTTTCGTGCCTGTCGGACAGCTCGATCAGCGCCCGGCTCGAATCGCGCCAGGTTTCGCCGCCGTCTTCGCTGACGATCAGGCCGTTGGTTTCGCACGCGCCGAACATCAGGTCGGGATTGCTCGGGTCGAAGCACAGGCGCATCAGGCGCGAGGTCAGGCCTTTCGCGTTCGAGTAGTCGCAAAGCTCAGGCATCGGCTCGCGGTTGCCGACGCGTTGCCAGCGATTGCCGCCGTCGTCGCTGCGATAGACGCCGACCGGCGCGGTGCCGACGAAGATCACGTCGGGCTTGCGTGGATGAATCGAGACCGACCAGAACTCCTCGTTCCGGCCCGGCACATCGAGTTTGTTCCAGCTCGCGCCGCCGTCGGTCGACTTGTACATGCCTGCGCGCGTCGCTGCGAAGACAGTGCCGGGCCTGTCGGGGTGAGCGGTCAATGCCTGGACACCCGTGTTGGTCGGCATGCCTGCGCCCGGCTCCCAGTTGGCGCCGTTGGTGCGGCGATACAGGGTTCCGATCGCGCCGGGACGGGTGACGGCCGTGCCAACCAACAGTACTGAGCTCATCAGGTCACCCCTCTCTGCAGATCGGATTCGCCGCAATCGCGCCGGCGGATGTGGTGCAGGTCATTGTAGGGAGGGTGATCTACGCATCGTCATTCGAAATCTGCAGGGGTCATCGGGTTTAGCTGAACCAGCAACGACGGCAGCTTCGCGTCGGTCCGAAATCTGATGTTGATCGTCGGCTTTCCTATTGGACGATGACTCCGGCGCCATGCCTTGATCTGCCGCAATCCGTACATCAATGAATTCCGAAGCGGGGGACGAAATCCATGATCAGCAAGCGCGTCGGCCTCATCATTCCGTCCCTGAACGTCATCGTCGAAGACGATCTGCGGCGCGAGCTGCCTGCCGACGTGGGCTTGCACATCGGCCGGCTGCGGCTGCGCAAGACGCAGGGGCGCGTGACGCAGGCGGCTTTGCTGGAGGCCGGGCGCGATGCCGTCGAGCAGTCGACGCTGCTGTCGGATGCGGGCGTCGATGCGATCGCCTTCAACTGCACCGGGGCCAGTCTGTCCGACGGGCCGGAAGGGGCGCGTCGGCTGCGCGATGAGATCGCCTCGGTGACCAGGACGGCCGCGACCACGACCATCCTGTCCGTGGTGCGTGCGCTGCGGGCGAGCGGCCTCAGGCGCATCGTGCATGTGTGTCCGTTTACTGCCGAATTCGGCGCAGACGAAGCGGCGTTCCTGCGCGCGGAAGGATTCGAGATCGTCGAGTCGCGCGGCCTGAACTTCACCGATGCGCGGCTCGCCGCGAAAATGTCGCCGCAGGAAATCGTCGATATCGCTGTCGGTGTGGATCGTGCCGAGGCGGACGGATTGTTCCTGGCCTGCGCCAACGTCAGGGCAATGGAAGCTACCGCCGAGTTGCAACAGCGGTTGGGTAAGCCGGTGGTGACCAGCAATCAGGCCGTGCTCTGGGATCTGCTCGACATGATCGGGCATGCGGATGCGCAGAAGTTCGTGGCGCGTGCGCCAGCCGCGGCCGCAGCCCATCGGGCGTGATGTCGACATCAGTTTGCGGGTAACCTGTTTGCGGCGATCATGGTTGCGGTGGCGCCGTGCCACGGATCCGCAATGCGCACTATGCAAACCCCCATTCAATCGACCCGACAGATGACAACGCTCGGGCGGACCGGCCTGGCATGCAGCGTCGTCGGTCTCGGCTGCGGCGGATTGTCGCGACTCGGATTGCGCAAGGGCGGCACGATGAGCGAAGCGGCGGACCTCGTGCGGTATGCGCTCGATCTCGGCGTCACCTTCATCGACACCGCGAAGATCTACGGTACCGAGCCCGCCGTGGGGGCGGCGCTGCAGGGGCGTCGGGACGGTGTCGTCGTCTCGACCAAGATACCGCCGCTGACGCCTGATCATCGTGTCGACCCCGGGTACATCAGCGAGCAGATCGATGCCAGTCTCAAAGTGATGGGACTGGAAACCATCGACGTGCTGCACCTGCACGGCGTCATGCCGCAGGACTACGCGCGCGTCATCGATGGATGCCTCGCGCCTCTCCAGCGCGCAAAGGCGCAAGGCAAGATTCGTCATATCGGCGTGAGCGAGTTCTGGAGCCACGATCTGTCGCACCGCATGCTGCAGCAGGCCCTGCCGGATGATTTCTTCGACGTGATGCTGGTCGGGTGCAACATGTTGAATGCCTCGGCACAACGATCCGTGTTCCCGATGGCGAAAGCGCAGGGCGTGGGTGCCGTGCTCATGTTCGCGGTGCGCAAGGTCTTCGCCGACCCGCCATTGCTCAGGTCCATTTGTTCACGACTCATCCGGAGCGGGGAGATCAGCGCCGAGCAGATCGAGCTGAACGATCCGCTGGGCTTCCTGCTCGGCGAGCACTGCGCGACGCTGACCGAGGCAGCGTATCGGTACTGCCGGCACCTGGACGGCGTGAACGTCGTGCTGACGGGCACGAGCCAGCGCGATCACCTGCAGCAGAACATTGCTGCGATCGAGAAACCGCCGCTGCCGGAAAGTGATCTGCGCAGGATCGAAGCGATCTTCGGCCGGGTGGCGTCGGTGACCGGCGAGAGCTGAGGCTTGTGGGTCAGGCTTCAGCCTGACAAGGTCCAGGCCAGCCAAAGCCAGCCTCCACAGAGGAAAGGTGAGTCGCCCCTGGCTCAATGGCGCTTAGTTAAGCGGGTTGACGGTTGTCCGTTGACGGTTGACGGTCGGAAAGGAAGGCATTTTTCTGGCCGT
>CAZBKC010000014.1:0-20880 GCA_964492345.1 uncultured Steroidobacter sp.
GCGAATTCCTGGCGAACATGAGTCACGAGATCCGCACGCCGATGAACGGTGTGATCGGCATGACGGGGCTGCTGCTGGAGACGCGGCTCGATCCCGCGCAGCGCGACTACGCGACGACCGCGCGCGACAGCGCGAACGCGCTGCTGACCGTCATCAACGACATTCTCGATTTTTCCAAGATCGAGGCCGGCAAGCTCGAACTGGAAATTCTCGATATCGATCTGCGCAGTGTGATCGAGGATGTCGTGCGCCTGCTGGCGATACCGGCGCGAGCCAAAGGCATCGACGTCACGGCACAGATCGATCCGCGACTACCCGCCTTCGTGAAGGGCGACGCTGTGCGCATGCGGCAGGTGCTGCTCAATCTCACGGGGAATGCAGTCAAGTTCACAGCGCAGGGCACGGTGTCGATCGTGCTCGAAGTCATCGAACTTGCTGCTGACGTCGTGAGTGTCCGTATCGAGGTACGCGACACCGGCATCGGCATCCCGCCGCAGAGCCTGAAGAACCTGTTCAGGCCCTTCACCCAGGTGGACAGTTCCACCACGCGCCGTTTCGGCGGTACGGGACTGGGCCTGTCGATCGCCCATCGACTGGTCGAACTCATGGGGGGCGACACCGGCGTTACCAGCGAGGTCGGCGTGGGTTCGACCTTCTGGTTCACTGCCAGGCTCGGAGTGTCGTCGCGAACCGTTGCAGCGTCCGAGTCGCCTTCTGAGCTTGCTGCACGAAACGCTGCCGCCGTCGATGAATCTGCTTCGGCCGGCGAACTGCCGGCCGCGGTACCGCAGACGACGCAATCCTGCGGCCGCATCCTGCTCGCGGAAGACAATGCCGTGAACCAGAAGATCGCGATGCGTCTGCTGGAACGGCTGAACTGCCGTGTCGCATCCGTACCCAACGGTCGCGAGGCGGTGAATGCGTGGCGATCGGGCGACTACGACCTGATTCTGATGGATTGCCAGATGCCGGAACTCGACGGCTATGCGGCAACACGTGAAATCCGCAGTCTCGAAAGCGGTCAGAGCCGCATTCCCATCGTCGCGCTCACGGCGCATGCCATGAAGGGCGCAGATCTGGAGTGCCTCAACGCGGGGATGGACGACTATCTTTCCAAGCCGATCGACCGAGACAGGCTGCGGGCCTGCCTCGCGCGCTATCTGCCTGCGCTCGCGACCGGCTGAAGCGCCACGCTGGCGTACCGGCTCGTGTCCGTCACTGTCCTGGTTCCTCGTTCACTGCGCTGACTGCTCTGCCGGGTCGCTCAGCCGCATCGGAATCTTGAGATAGCGCACGCCGTTGGACTCGGCGGCCGGCAGCCTGCCGGCACGTACATTTACCTGGATGGAAGGCAGGAGCAGCGTCGGAGCCGCGAGCGTCGCGTCGCGTGCCTGCCGCATCGTGACGAATTCGTGCTCCGGGACATTGCCGCCCACGTGAACGTTGCGTTCGAGTTCCTCGGCGACGGTGGTCTCCCACGCGTAGTGATCGCGTCCTGCCGGCTTGTAGTCGTGGCACATGAACAGCCGCGTCTGCGGCGGCAACGCCAGCAGCTTGCGGATCGAGCGATACAGCGCCGTCGCATCGCCGCCCGGAAAATCCGCTCGCGCGGTGCCGTAGTCGGGCATGAAGAGCGTGTCGCCGACGAAGACGGCGTCGCCGATGCGATAGGAAATGCAGGCCGGCGTATGTCCCGGCGTGTGCAGAACTTCCACCTCCAGCGATCCCAGCCGGAATCGCTCCCCATCGCGGAACAGATGATCGAATTCGCTGCCGTCGCCGGAGACGTCGGTCAGATTGAACACGGGCCGGAAAATGCGCTGCACGTCGCGGATGTGTTCGCCGATACCCGTCTTCGCGCCGGTCTGCTGCTTCAGGTAGGGCGCGGCGGACAGATGATCGGCATGCGCATGGGTTTCCAGGATCCACGCGACTTTCAGTCCCGCCGACTTTGCGGCCGCCAGTACCCTGTCGGCGGAATCGACGCCGGCGCGGCCGGAGCGGTGGTCGTAGTCCAGTACGGGATCGATGATGGCTGCTTCGCCGGTCGCCGGATCGCAGACCAGATAGGTGACGGTATTGGTGGGCTCGTCGAAGAAGGCCTGGATGGTGGCGGTGTTCATGGTCTGCGTCTCGCTGGAGGGCATCGGTTGACTTTATTTTAGTAAGTGCTAAATTTAGCGTCAACTTAATTAATGGACCGGCCATGGTTCTGAGCAAGCGCGATCTGACAAAAATGAAAGCCAGTGCCGGCGAGGCGGCGGCGCTGCTGCGGTCGCTCGGCAACGACCGGCGCCTGCTGATCCTGTGCACGCTGATCGGCAGCGGCGAGGCCAGCGCGGGCGAGCTGGCGGAAGCCGTCGAACTCAGTCCCTCGGCGGCGTCGCAGCATCTCGCCCGGATGCGCGAAGAGGGGTTGGTGGAGAGTCGTCGCGAGGCGCAGTCCGTCTTCTATCGCATCGCCGATCCCAACCTGGAAAAGATCGTCGCGCTGCTCAAGGACATCTACTGTTCCTAGGAGGCCATCATGTCACTTCGTTCCATCACTCCCCAGGAAGCGCAACGGCTCATCGACGCCGGTGCCGTGCTCGTGGATATCCGCGAACCCGACGAACATGCGCGGGAGCGCATCGCTCAAGCGCGTTCGAAGCCTGTGTCTTCGCTGCCGCAGGCCGGTTGCGACGTCGGCACTGCATCGCAGGTCATTTTTCACTGCCGCTCCGGTGCAAGGACGGCGACGAACGCGGATCGCCTGTCGCAGTCGGTGCCCTGCGAAGCGTTTCTGCTCGAAGGCGGACTGGATGCGTGGAAGAAAGCGGGTCTGCCGGTGATCGCCGATCGCAGCCAGCCGCTCGAACTCATGCGTCAGGTGCAACTGGCGGCGGGCAGTGCAGTCGTGCTCGGTGTCGCGCTCGGTGCCACGGTATCGCCGTGGTTCTACGCGCTCTCCGCATTCGTCGGCGCAGGTCTGATCTTTGCGGGCGCGACCGGATTCTGCGGACTGGCGACGCTGCTGCGGTACATGCCGTGGAACCGGCGCGCAACGAACTGAGGGCCATGCACCTGCTCATCACAATGTCATCGCCGTCGGAGTAGAACGCATGCTTCGCCGGCAGGCCCCCCAGCCCGCGAAATTGATCACCTGAGATCGATCCCGGCGCGGGGATGGAGGTCAAGCCCGGTGAGCCCTGACCGGCTGACCGGCCTGCGCTCTAGCTGGTTTTCCATCGCGCTTCGCGCGATCCGCAAGGCATGAAAGGGCGCGGAACATCCTCTGACTAACCGCCATCCGCTTCCTTCTTACCAGGCGCGGGCCGGTCCGCGTCGCGCTGCTTCGATCGTGGCAATGTCGATCTTTTTCATTTTCATCATCGCCTCGAACGCGCGCTTCGCGGCCGCACGATCGGAATCGGTCGTTGCCTCCAGCAGTACGCGTGGCGTGATCTGCCAGGACAGGCCCCATTTGTCCTTGCACCACCCGCATGCGCTCTCGGCACCGCCATTGCCGACGATGGCGTTCCAGTAGCGATCCGTTTCGGCCTGGTCCTCGGTGACGATCTGAAACGAAAAAGCCTCACTGTGCTTGAAAGTCGGACCGCCATTCAGTCCGAGGCAGGACACGCCCACCACCGTAAACTCGACCGTGAGCACCTGCCCCTGCTTGCCATCCGGAAAATCGCCGGGGGCATGGTGGACCGCTGTCACGGCGCTGTCCGGAAAAGTCCGGGCGTAGAACCTGGCAGCTTCTTCTGCTGTGCCGTCATACCAAAGACAAATCACATTTCTGGCCATCGTCTGTCTCCGTTTATTCGTCAGTTGAGCAGAGACCATTTCGACTGAACGCCATCACTACTGCCTACTGACACGCTCGTGATTGATCGCCGTCGACGTGGCGTGTCCTAGCGAAGACGAAGAGTCCCACGAACTCCGATCCAGAGGTGATGCTGCTTCGCACCTGGCCGCGTCCTGGGCGCTTGCCCGCCGGAGTTGATAGTTCAACCGCCTATAGGTCCAGGTTCTCTCGCCGGATTTGACCAGCCGCCGCGTGAGTTATATACTCACTCGCGTGTGAGTGAATTATTAAAATGTACCCCAGGGGGATGGAACATGAAACTTGGAAAGTATGCGGTCTCATGCGCCGCGCTTGCGTCCATTGCCATGACAACGATGCCGGCCGGTGCTCAGGCGCAAGCCGCAGGAGCGGAGGTGGCGTCAGGCGAGCTCGAGGTCGTCGTCGTGACCGCCCGTAAGCGCGAGGAGTCGCTCCAGGACGTGCCGATAGCGGTGTCCGCTGTGTCCGGCGAGCAGATGCTCGAGGCACACATCACCCGGGCAACGGAAATCCAGAACTACATACCGAACCTCACGATCAACGGTGCTTTTGGCGTCGTAAATCCCCAGATATTCATTCGCGGCGTCGGCAACAACGACTTCAACGACAATGCCGGCGCCACGGTCGGCATCTACCAGGACGAAGTCTATCTGTCGGCGCCTGCCGGCAAGCTCGTTCAGACGTATGACTTGGAGTCGGTGCAGGTGCTGCGCGGCCCGCAGGGCACTCTGTTCGGAAGGAACAACACGGCAGGCGCCATCACATTCACAGCAGTGCGACCGAATGGCGAGTTCGAAGGCTATGCCCGCGCCACGGTCGGAAACTTCGAGCGACTGGATGTCGAAGGCGCGATGAGCTTTCCGATCACAGAGAGCCTCTCGGGTCGGGTGGCTTTGCAGAGGAACACGCGATCATCGGGATACGCGGACAACCTCGATGAGAATGGGGAATTCCGGGAGGGGATCGGTGAGATAGAAGAGCTAGCCGGGCGTGTCCTGCTGCGTTGGCAGCAGGGCAATCTGGACGTCGTGCTGAATCTGAATTTGAGCAACGCGGACAATGATCGACTTCCGGGCAAGTCATTCGGCATCAATCCGGATGGCACGGATTTCGGCGGCTTCGTCAATCCCGATCCCAACAATATCCGCGAGAACTCCGCGAACTACAAAGAGACCGAGGAGGCCAAAACCCGCGGCGCCTTCCTGAACGCGAGCTACGCGTTGACCGACTTCACGATTTCGTCGATCACCGCCTACTACAACGCCGAACGCAACGTGACGCTCGACGTGGATAAATCGCCGAACAATCTGCTGCACATCATTCGCGCGCCCGAAAGCGAGCAGTTCTCCCAGGAATTGCGCATCACATCGAACGGCGACAGCAAGCTGGACTGGATCGGAGGGCTGTACTATCTGCGCGAAGATCTGCCGGTCGACACGCTGTTCGCCTTTGGCGGGCCCGCTGAGCCGTTCTTCCCGCAGATCTACAACTCCGACACCGAAACCTACGCCGCGTACGCCGAGATCATCTACTCATTGAGCGAGCGCTGGTCGTTCACGGGTGGCGCCCGCTATACGGTGGACAAACGCTTCTTCGACATCATCGTCGCCGACGGCGCGGCGGTTCCTTTCAGTGAGTTCGAGAACGAGTGGAATGAATGGGGCTGGCGCGGCATCCTCGACTACAAGTTCACCGACGGCACCATGATCTATGCGAGCGTGAGCCGCAGCTTTCAGGGTGGTGGCTACAACGGCGGATCGTTCTCCCTGGCCGAGGTCGGCGACGGATTCGATCCGGAGTTCCTTCTGGCGTACGAAATTGGCGCGAAGATGTCGTTCGCAGGCGGGCGTCTGACCACGAATCTCGCCGCCTTCTACTACGACTACACCGATCCGCAGGTCTTCACCTTGGATGGCGGACAGGAGGGCGGTTCCAGTACCGGATTCGTGTCGACGATCGTCAATGCGGACAGTGCAACCGTCAAGGGACTCGAGCTCGAGGTCATTGCGCATCCGACGGACTCGTTGAGGATCAACGGCTCCATCGGTTTGCTGGACACTGCTTACGGCGAGCTCGTGCTGCCTGGACCGAATAACACCATCATCAGCGGTGAGGGGAACAAGCTCATCAGCGCGCCCGATGTGGATCTTTCGGTTGGTTTCTCGCAGGTATTTTCTGTCAGCTACGGCGATTACACCTTGAGCGGCAACTACAACTATCGATCGCGGCGCTACTTCGACATTACACAACGCGAGATCATGTCGGGCGACGCGTATGGCCTCCTCAACGCCCGCTTGATGTTCACCGCGCCGAGCGGCTGGCAGTTCGGCGTCTGGGGAAAGAATCTTTCAGACGAAGAGTATGTGACGTTCAAAGCCGACCTCTCCACGTTCGGTGGCTTCATCGAGAACTTCTACGATGCCCCAAGAACGTATGGTGTCGATTTCACCTATCGCTTCTGAGGAGAGGCCGCTTGGTGCACATGCTTCATAGGGGTGCGTATGCGAGTGATTCCTCGTTTCAGCGGGTTCGCCTGGATTGCGTTGGGCTGTCTTTTCGGGGCGTGCGCGGCTTTCGCGAGCGATGACGGACTGCGCACTTGGTCGTTTGAAGAGTCTTCGAAGTTTCCGATGACGAAGGGGCTTGTTCGTCCCGAAGATGGCCTCGTGCTCCGCGATGGCCGGCTCGTTGTCGCGGATCAGGAGCATGGCTTGCGCGTCATCGCGGCCGATGGGGCCACGCGTCCGTTTGGCCGGTTTGCAGAGGCGCACTACGTGCACGCCCCGCCCGCGCAGACCGCGGGACCAAATGGCGTCTCTCTCGAGCCAGATGGTGTTCATGCGCTCGTCGCCGATGTCTTCACGGGCGAGATCTATCGTGTGAACCTGAAGTCGGAGGCAACGGAGCGGCTCTATACACATGCGTTCGGTGTCAACACCGCGGTCAGTGATAGCACGGGTGCCATCTGGTTCACGCAATCCACCGAGAACCGGCGCGGGCCGGATTCCGTCGCCAGGCTGTTTGAACCGTTCAACAACTATGCTGCGGACGGCGCGCTTTACCGAATCGCACCGCCTTCGTCGGATGGAGTGCGCTCAACTGCACGACGTGTCTTGGCGGGCTTGAGCTTTGCGAACGGGATCGCGATCGACGAAGCCCGCGGTAGGTTCTATATCGCGGAGACGCTAAGCGACAAGGTCACGGCCTATCGGCTATCAGTGAAATCTGGCGACCTCGCCGACGGTAAAGTGGTCGCCACGATCACCGCGCCGGACAATGTCGAACTCGACGAGCAAGGCCGCCTGTGGATCGCTTCGCCGGTGCAAAGCGCGATCTACGTGGTCGACACGGACAGCGGTGCGACGAGATCGGTCTTTCGCTCGCATACCGAAACAAGCGAACGGGTCATCGCGGAGTGGGGCCGTCGAAAGTCTGTCCGGGAACCGTTGCTCGAGTTGTTTGCGCCTGACCTGTGGGCACCGATGCCGGGCGCGGCGACTGGCGTAATCCTGACGCCGGGTGGCGGGCCGGTGTATGTGTCAGGACTGGGAGATGCGCTGCTGAAGCTTGACCGGTAGCAGCACTGCGTGTGGCGAGGCCGCAGGCGTCATGGCGCGCTGCCCCCGGCAGGAGTGCGGTATTTCGCTTTGACGGAGTTGGGCCTTTGCGCGGCAGGGCGGCGGCCCGCTTCTTGTTCGTGACGTGTCCTTCGTTTTCCACAATAATACTCACACGCTAGTGAGTGAGTATTGACTTGCTGCGTCAGCCGGCTCATTCTCCGCCCCGTACGTCGACAACGATGATTGGCACGAAGAAGGGGGAAAGATGAAGACGACACTTCTCGCGACGGCATGCGCCGCCGCGCAATTCGCAGCGTCCATGGCAGCACAGGCTCAGACTGCGGCACCGCAGAGCGGAGAATCAGCCGCTCCGAAAGAATCGGTACTCGAGGAAATCGTGGTCACTGCAGAGCGGCGTCGTACGAGTCTGCAACGTACGCCGATCGCGGCGACGGTCATGACCGGCGAAAGTCTCGCCAACAGCGGCGTCACCACCGTAGATCAGCTGCAGTTCATTTCGCCCGCGGCCACCGTGAACAACTTCGGCCAGGGCATCGACTTCAACATCCGCGGTATCGGCAAGGCCGAACACAACACTCAGACCACCACTGGCGTGATCACTTATCGTGACGGTGTGGCGACGTTTCCAGGCTATTTCACAGCCGAGCCGTACTACGACATCGCGCGCGTCGAAATACTTCGAGGACCCCAGGGCACGTTCGTCGGACAGAACGCCACCGGCGGCGCCGTGTTCGTGACGTCGAACGATCCGATCATCAACGGCGGCTATCACGGCTACGTCCAGGGCCACGTGGGCAACTACGATGAGTTCGGCGCGCAAGGCGCTCTGAATCTGCCGGCCAGCGATACGTTTGCCGCCCGCGTCGCGTTCAATGGCTTGAAGCGCGACAGCCTGTACGACATCGAAGGTCCGTACACGGGCGACGATGGCGTGCAGACAGGCAGCTTCCGTCTCGGTTTGCTCTGGGAGCCGAGCGACAGGCTGTCGGTGCTCCTGAAGGCGGATTACAGCTATCTCGATCTGAGCGGCTATCCCGCCGATCCGGTGAACGCAACGAACGATCCGTTCGAGATCACTGCGAACGCGGACATTCACGCGCTCGATCGATTCGGACGTTCCGTGCTCAAGATCGACTACGAGTTCGACAACGGGACGACGTTGCGATCGGTCTCCGGCTATCAGAAGGGTCGGACGGAATATCGCGCCGATCTGGACGGGACGAGCCTCGGCAACAGCATCTTCGGCGATGCAGTGGACGAAGAGATCTACTCGCAGGAGATCAATCTGATCTCGCCGGACACAGGCCGATTCAACTGGATCCTGGGTGCGTACTACCAGCACGACGAATACGAGTTTCCTCCCGGCGAGTTCTATATCGGTACCGCGGCAGGCCAGTACCTGCTCGACGGTACGAATCCCAAGGAGACCATCGCATTCTTCGGGCAGATCGGTTTCCATCTGACGCAGAGCGTCGAGCTGCAGGTCGGCGCGCGCTACTCCGAGAGCAGCACGGAGAATCACATCTTCGTGAATCAGTATGGGCTGCCCCTCACTCAGGATCAGCGCGCCGAGTACTCGAACCTGTCCGGCAAGGTAGCGCTCAACTGGACCGTCGATGAGCACAACTTTCTATACGCGTTCGTCGCGACGGGCTTCCGCCCCGGCGGCTTGAATGTACCGGTGGGGCTCGGTATCCCGGATCCGTTCGATGAGGAGAAGGTGACGAACTACGAGATCGGCTGGAAAGCCGGGTGGCTCGGCGGAAGCCTGCGCACGCAGTTCAACGCCTTCTACAACGAGTACGAGAACTTCCAGGTGACGGTGGGCTACCCGGACATTCCGGTGTTCGGATTCGAGCTCAACAATCCGAACGCGACGGAGATCTATGGTCTCGAAGCGCAGATCGAGGCGGTGTTCGGGCAGTTCTCTCTGGACGCAGGCGTGGGCTGGATGCAAAGCGAACTGGGTCAGTTCTTTGCTGTCGATCCGAGAGTGCCGAGTCTTGGCGCCTGCGATCCTGAAACTGGACCGGCGAGTTCGTCCTGCATCGACCTGAAAGGGAACGACCAGACCTACGCGCCGGACTTCACGTTCAATATCGGCGCTCAGTACGAGTTCGCATTCGCAGGCGGCGATACGCTGACGCCGCGGGTGAACTATGGGCACGTGTCGGAGCAGTGGGCGACGCTGTTTCAGAACGAAGCGCTTGGCGATCGCATCGAAGCGCGGAACATCGTGAATGCGCAGATCGCGTGGCGTCATGGCGATCTCGTCACGACACTGTACGCCACCAATCTCACCGACCAGCACTACGTGGGAGCGCTCAACTCCGGACTGCGTTTCATGGGGCCGCCCCGCCAGTTCGGTCTGCGGGTGCTGAAAGCATTCTGACATGCACGCGGGTAACGAGACCTCGCCGCTGCAGTCGGTGGCTGCAGCGGGTCCGGTCGCGCTTCATGCGCGGCCGGACGCGCGCGCCTGGTCGGCTCTCGCCATCCTGTGCTTCGTCTACGTTCTCAATTTCCTCGACCGGCAGTTGCTGTCGATTCTCGCCAAACCCATTCAGGATGAGCTGGGTGTCACCGACGGCCAGTTGGGCATGATCAGCGGCCTGTATTTCGCGCTGTTCTATTGCGTGCTCGCGATTCCAGTCGGGTGGCTGGCCGATCGGACCAATCGCGTGAAAGTGCTGTCGTTCTCGTGCGCGCTGTGGAGCGCAGCAACAGTGGCGTGTGGGCTCTCATCGAGCTATGTGCAGCTGGCTATCGCGCGGATGTCGGTCGGTGTCGGCGAGGCCGGCGGCGTGCCACCGTCGTATGCCATCGTTTCGGACTATTTTCCGCCCGGCACGCGCGGCACTGCACTCAGCATCTATAACCTGGGACCGCCGATCGGGCTCGCGCTGGGTGTGGCATTCGGCGCATCGATCGCGGCTGCGTACAGCTGGCGATCGGCTTTCGTGTTTCTCGGCGCGCTGGGGATCGTCACGGCATTGATCGTCGTCCTCTGCATTCGCGAACCCGTGCGCGGTGGTCTCGATGTCCAGGCCGGTGGTGCGGCAGCGGCCAAGCCCGGGCAGCCCGCGTTCTGGCCGACGTGCCGTATGTTCTTCTCGCATCCCGTATTGCTGCGCGTGTCGCTCGCGAGCGGCGCGACCCAGTTCGTCACGTATGCGCTCCTCAACTTCACGACGCTGTTCCTGATGCGCGAGAAGGGCATGACGTTGCAGGAGATCGCCATCTATTACGCGCTGTTGATCGGTATCGCAATCGGTGGAGGCATGTATGTCTCCGGGCGGCTCATCGATCGTTTCGCGCCGAAGTCGAAGGGCGCTTATGGATATCTCCCGGCAGCGGCGCTCGCACTGGCCATCCCGTTCTTCGTCGGCTTCGTGTGGGCACCGGGCTGGCCGCTTGCACTGCTGTTCCTCGCCGTGCCGACATTCCTCAACTACTTCTATCTCTCGCCTGCCGTAACGCTCGTGCAGGAAGAAGTGCGGCCGAACGAGCGCGTGCTTTCCGGTGCGCTCCTGCTGCTGGTCATGAACCTGATCGGCCTGGGGCTGGGGCCGACTTACCTGGGCGCCGTCAGCGACTACTTCCGCCCGGAGCATCCGGATAATTCCTTGCAGATGGCGTTCTACACCCTCGTGCCATTCTATGTGATCGCAGTGCTCCTTCATCTGTGGCTCGTGCGTGCCTTGCGACGCGAGAGTGCGAACCGGAGCTCGTCGTGATGCTTTCGTGCAGATCGCTACCTGCCTTGATCGTCGGGCTGTGGACGATGCTGCCGGCTGCCGCACAGTCCGATGCCATCGTTGATTCGCCCGCTGGCAAGCTGCGCGGCGAGAGCGTCGGCAACATTCACGTGTTCAAAGGCATTCCCTACGCGGTGCCGCCGCTCGGCATGGGGCGTTGGAAGCCGCCAGTCGCCATGCCGCGGTGGCATGGCGTACGCGATGCGCGGCAGTTTGGTCCGGCCTGTATCCAGCCCAGGTCGCGACCCGGCAGTCTCTATGCCGACGAGCCGGCTGCAATGAGCGAGGACTGTCTTTCGCTCAACGTCTGGGCACCAAGGGAAGTACGCAACGCGCCGGTGCTCGTGTGGATTCACGGCGGCTCGCTGACGACCGGTTTCAGCAGCCAGACACTGTATGACGGCACCAGGCTGGCAGACCGCGGCATCGTCGTGGTGTCGATCAACTACCGGCTCGGCATTCTCGGCTATCTCGCGCATCCCGGCCTGAGTGCGGAATCCCCGCAGAAGATCTCCGGCAATTACGGGCTGCTCGATCAGATCGAGGCGCTGCGCTGGGTGAAGCGCAATATCCCAGCGTTCGGCGGCGACCCTGCCAACGTCACGATCGCGGGCGAATCGGCCGGCGCGCTGAGCGTGATGTATCTGATGGCGTCGCCGCACGCGCACGATCTGTTCGCGAAAGCGATCGCTCAGAGTGCGTACATGATTTCCATGCCCGAGCTGAAGCGGGCCAAGTTCGGTGAGCAGGCGGCGGAGGGCATCGGGTCGCGACTCGCAGCGGCAGTGGGCGCACCGGATGTCGTCGCGCTGCGTTCGATGGATGCAACGAAGCTGGTGGAAGCCGCGGGCCGCACAGGCTATTTTCCGCTGGGCACGGTTGACGGCGCAGTGCTGCCGCGACAGATCGTCGAAGTATTCGATCGCGGCGAGCAGGCGAAGGTGCCGATCATCGCGGGGTTCAACAGCGGCGAGATCCGGTCGCTGCGCTTCCTCGCGCCGCCCGTACCGGCCGACGTGGCGACATACGAGTCGGCGATTCGCAGCCGGTATGACGATCTGGCCGACGACTTCCTGAAACTCTATCCCGGCTCGAACCTGGAGGAGAGCATCCTGGCGACAACGCGTGATGCTCTGTACGGATGGACATCGGAGCGGCTCGTCACCAGACAGACGGCGATCGGACGACCGAGCTTCCTTTATTTCTTCGATCATGGTTATCCGGCTGCAAACGAGGCCGGTCTGCACGCCTTCCATGCTTCCGAGCTTCCGTACGTGTTCGGCACCGCCGATCGAACCTCGGCCTTCTGGCCGAAGATCCCCGCGACCGAGGTCGAGGCTTCGTTGTCCAGCGCAATGATCGACTACTGGACGAGTTTCGCGCGCACTGGCGCTCCGCGGGCAGCGAATCAACCTGACTGGCCTGCGTATGGATCAGCGCGCGCGTACATGCGATTCGCCGATGCGCCGCAAGCGGCAGCCCATCTGTACCCCGGCATGTATGAACTGAACGAAGAAGTCGTCTGCCGGCGCCGCGCCAAAGGCGGACAGCCGTGGAACTGGAACGTCGGCGTCGTTGCGCCCGCACTTCCGCCCCGCGAGGACTGCCGACGATGATCGATGGGGCGATGCAGGATTTCGCGCTGACGCTGAACAGGTTTCTCGATCACGCCGCCAAGTGGCACCCGCGGGCGGAGGTCGTGACGGGGCGCGACGGCCGGACGGATCGCGTCGGCTACGCCGAACTGCGAGCGCGAAGTCAGCGCATCTCGGCAATGCTCAAGAGCTTCGGTGTCGGGTTCGGCGATCGGGTGGCGACGCTCGCATGGAACACGCAAGCGCACGTCGAAACCTGGTACGCCGTCATGGGTGTGGGAGCGGTGTGTCACACATTGAATCCACGCCTGACGGCTGTGCAGACGGCGGCGATGCTGGTCCAGTCCTCGTGTCGCATCATGGTGGTCAGTGCGGATCTCATGCAGATGGCGCGACAGATCGTCGAGCGCGCGCCTGCTGTCGAGCGAATCCTCGTCATCGACGGCATGGCGGATACGCCGAACGTCGGCAGAGTCAGCGTCGTCGAGCTCGAAGAGGCGATGAAAGTCGTTCGCGACCCTGCGATCTGGGGTGACTTCGACGAGCGCGCGGCGTGTGGACTCTGCTTCACGTCCGGCACGACGGGCGCGCCGAAGGGTGTGACGTACACGCACCGGTCGAGCTTCCTGCATGCGCTGCGACTGCTGCAGGCGGACATGATCGGCATTACCGCGGCCGACAGCGTATTGCCTGTCGTGCCGATGTTTCACGCCAACGCCTGGGGGCTTCCTTTCGCCGTCCCAGCCGCGGGTGCGAAGCTGGTGCTGCCCGGACGTCATGCCGATGGTGCAAGCCTCGCGCGCCTGATTGCCGATGAAGCAGTGACCATCGCGGTGGGTGTGCCCACGGTGTGGCTCGGACTCGTCGAGCATCTCGATGCAACCGGCGGTGAGCTGCCGTCGCTCGAGCGGATCCTGGTGGGCGGCTCGCCCTTGCCGCCGGCGTTGATGCAGCGAATCGAACGACGGCTCGGAGTCACCGTACAGACGAGTTGGGGCATGACCGAGTTGTCGCCCTCGGGAACGATGTCCGCCCCGGGTGATCCGAAGCGGTCGTCTGCGATATCCGGGCGGCCGGCCGTGGGTGTCGATCTGCTGCTCACGGATGCCGAAGGTCGTCCGTTGCCCGAACAGCGGAACGTCGAAGGACATCTGCGGGTGCGCGGCTCGAGCGTCATCGAGCGCTACTTCGGCGAGGAGCGTGCCGCGACCGATCCCAGTGGCTGGTTCAATACAGGCGATCTGGCGCGCATCGATTCGGACGGCAATCTGATCATCACCGGGCGTTCCAAGGACCTGATCAAGTCAGGGGGCGAGTGGATCAACCCGGCGGACATCGAAGCCATCGTCGGTGGGTTGCCGGAAATCTCCCTGGCAGCCGTGATCGGCCGTGCGGACCCGAAATGGGGCGAGCGTCCAGTGCTGTTCGTGGAACTGCGCGAGCAGCAGACCCTCAGCGACGAGGCCATGTTTGCAGCGCTTCGGCGGCAGCTCGCGCCCTGGTGGATCCCCGACACGGTGATCCGTCTCGAGAATATGCCGCTGGCATCTACCGGAAAGATCGACAAAATGCGTCTCAGGTCACAATACGGCAGCGGTTGAGCCCAAGGCTCCATGGTGGAGACCCCGCTCCATCGCGCCAAAGAAGACCCTGGAGGTTCGAGTCGTGCCTGTAGATGTGAAACCCCGGCGCAAGCGTCCGGGTAAAGCGAAGTCGCCGAAAGCCGCGCCGCAGCGCGTGACCAAGGCCGCGCAGCGAGCGGAAATGATGGAACAGATCCTCGATGTTTCCGAGGAGCTGTTCTCGAAGCATGGCCTGCATGGCGTGACGCTGAAGGACGTCGCCAAGCGGCTGGGCGTTCACCACACGCTCATGAACTACTACTTCGGGGACAAGAAGAAGCTCTTCGACGCGGTGTTCGCGCGCCGCGCAGTCGTTACGAGCACGCGCCGGATGACTGCGCTGGATGAGTACGATCGGGCGACCAACGGCAAGCCCACCGTCGAAGGAGCGCTGCGTGCGTTTCTCGACACCGACCTCGATCTCTACATCCAGGGCGGCGAGCATTGGAAGAACTACGGCGCCCTCGGCGCGCAGGTTGCCAACACGCCGGAGTGGGGTGCCGAGCTCATGGACAAGCATTTCGATCCGGTCGTGCTGCGCCTGATCGATCTGTTGAAGCGTGCGCTGCCGAAGTGCTCCGAGGAAGACATCTTCTGGGGTTATCACTTCGTGACCGGTGCGCTGCTGCTGACGCTCGCACGCACGGGTCGCATCGACAAGTTGTCCGGTGGCGTGTGCAAGTCGGAGGACTTCGCTGCAGTCAAGAAGCGCATGGCGAAGTTCATGGCGGGAGGCTTCCTGGCCGTGTGCGGGAAGCCATAGAGAAGGTTCGTTCATTCATCGAGGCGAGGACCAATGATCCTGAAGACGCGTGTCGCGATCGTTACGGGTGCCGGTGGCGGCTTGGGGCGGGCGCATGCGCTCGCGCTGGCGGCGTACGGCGCGAAGGTGGTCGTGAACGACATGCATCAATCGGTCGCCGCACGCGTCGCCGATGAAATCGTCGCAAGGGGAGGCGAGGCGATTGCCGTTGCTGCCTCCGTCACGGACGAGGCGCAGGTCGCATCGATGATCGATCAGGTGATGAAGACCTGGGGTCGCGTCGACATCCTGATCAACAACGCCGGGATTCTGCGCGACAAGAGTTTCGTGAAGATGAGCCTCGCGGATTTCCGGCAGGTGCTCGACGTTCACCTGATGGGTTCGGTGATCTGCACCAAGGGCGTGTGGGAAATCATGCGGCAGCAGCGCTTCGGCCGCGTGGTCATGACGACCTCGTCGTCCGGTCTCTATGGAAATTTCGGGCAGGCGAACTACGGCGCAGCGAAGATGGCGCTGGTCGGACTGATGCAGACTCTCGCGCTCGAAGGTGAGAAGTACAACATCCGCGTCAATTGCCTTGCGCCTACCGCAGCGACTCAGATGACCGACGGGGTCCTTTCCAAAGAGGCGCTCGAACGACTTGCGCCGCAGTTGGTGAGCCCTGGTTTGCTCGCGCTCGTCGAAGACGAAGCACCCACGCGAGCGATCCTGTGCGCCGGCGCCGGGCACTTCGCGCGTGCGCATGTCACGCTGACCGAAGGCCGCTATGTCGGCGGCGGAGCGGATGCGGGCGAGCGCGTCATCGCGCTCTGGGGTGAGATCGGCGATCGCACCGAAGAGATCGTGCCGGTCTATGGATTCAAGCAGGCGGAACGTGAGCTCGCGAGCGCAGGGTGCATGGCGCCTGCGATGGCGGTTTCTCATTCATAGCCTGCTGCCGTTAACTTGCGTCATCAGATCGAGAAGGGACGGCCGTTCCAAGCCCCGTCACGCTCGACGCGATTGACTTCCCTGCCGAAACGTGCGCGGCGGATACGTTGAATCCGAGGTAGAGGACAGCTATATCGCGGCGATTGCGCGCCGTCACAATCTCACCATCGCAACCGGAAACGTTAAAGACTTCAACGTCCGGGAATCAAGGTCTTCAATCCGTTCGAGGCGGATTGAATTCGATGCAGCTGAAGTGCGCATCCTCGCTTCACGATCGTTGCCGCCCCATCGCCCTCAAAATCGTATCGAGCACACGGTCAAGGTCTTTGCCCACGTCTTCGGCCAGAAAGCGCAAAACGAAGTAGCCGTTCTCCTGCAGCAACTGATCCTTACGGCGGTCGCGGCGATATGCGTCCGGATCAGAAAGATGCTGTGCGCCGTCCAACTCGATTGCGAGGCGAGCTTCGGCACAGAGCAGATCCACTTCAAGCACGCCACCCGCGTCGAATGCGATCGGCAGGCTCTCGTTGAGGCAGAAGTGTCCCTTGGTTTCCACCAGCGTTTCCAACCGCCGGAACAGGAAGGCCTCGGTCGCACTGCGTGCGCGCGCAACACCTTCAGCATCCGCGTGAACCGTTCGAGTCGCGTGAAGGAACAGCGTTGCGAGCGGCGTCTCCACGCCATCGCGCACGAGCCGTCGCACGCTTCCCGAGTGTCGAGACGCGGATCGTCGAATCCCTCTCCCACGTACTTGCCGGTGGCGATCATGACCCGCTCGTCCTCGCGTGGAATTGCAGCCAGACGCTCGTTGATAGCGTCGCGCTGCTTCTTGCCCACGCCAGCGCGTAGGACAACCACGTGGCGAACTACTGGCGTGAGTAGTTGCGCCAATCGATCGACATGTTCGTTGCGTTCTGTGAGGACCAGCGGCGAACG
Organism: uncultured Steroidobacter sp.; assembly: GCA_964492345.1. Lineage (GTDB taxonomy): Bacteria > Pseudomonadota > Gammaproteobacteria > Steroidobacterales > Steroidobacteraceae > Steroidobacter. The sequence continues at coordinate 17,018 of CAZBKC010000014.1, forward strand.
TCCCGCTCGAACAGCGTCGACGATGTCCTCGCAGATGCGGCGCGTGCGAGCGTCGTCCTCGATCATTGACTGATAGAGCGCCTGAAACTCCAGGCGCTTGTCGGCTTCCGGAGCCTTGAGTGGTTGAAACGTAGTGGGCCGCACCAGTACGTGGTGCTCGAACGGCCGAGCCGCAGCTTGAGTGCGCGCATCCACGCGATGCCGGACTGGCCCGCACTGCATGAAGATGATCGGATGATGACCATCCTTGCGCGTGACGGTAGCGGAAAGACCCGCAACGTATCGAGCCTTGGCTTGCCGCGCCGCCTGCTCGAAGCTGCGCGCTGACAAGTGATGGCACTCATCGACGATGAGCTGGCCGTACTCCGCTACAGAATCGTCGACCACACCTTTTCGAACCAGGCTCTGCATGACGGCGACGTCAATGAGCCCGGTCGGTCGGCGTCGGCCTCCGCCGATGCGGCCAATAGCTTCGGCCGGCAGACCCAGAAACATCGCGAGCCGCTCGATCCATTGGTCGAGCAACTGGCGCCGATGCACCAGCACGAGCGTACTCGCACTGCGCTCGGCAATCAGCCACGCTCCGATGACTGTCTTGCCGAATGCGGTCGTGGCCGCAAGGACGCCAGTGTCGTGCGCCAGCAGAGCATTGGCGGCTGCTTTCTGCTCGGGCCGCAGCTCTCCCTGAAAGGTCACCGCGAGCGGGCGGCCAATTGAGCGCTCGTCACGGATCGTCGTGCTGATGGCCAAATCGCCGAGCGTCTTCAGAACATCGTCGAGGCAACCTCTAGGCAGACCGACGTGCTGCGGGAAATCCTCAGCGCACGCGACGATTCTTGGCGTACCGTAAGTCGACAGTCGGAGCGCCTGAGCTTGATAGAACTCGGGATTCTGAAACGCCGCCAGGCGCAGCAGCCGATTTCGCAGGCCGGGAGGCAAGCCCTCCTTGGGAATGTAAATTTGATTCCCGAGCACCAGATCGATTGCTTTCGGCAGATCTCCGGCGATCGGCATCATTCTTGAGCGCCGCGACGGCGGCGCGGTCCATGGCTCGTTATCGTCGTCCTCTTGCGGCGGCAAGCGCACGCCGAGCACGCGACCTTGACGCTCCGCCTCCTGAACCGTCCGCTCGACTTGCTTACGGCTGAGTTTGCGCAGGCGCGCGAGGTAGGCCCACTGGTCCACGCAGGGTTCGAGATTACCGTCGAGGAACACGCTGTTTCCCTGATCCCGTGACATCTTCTGTAACGGCAAGGCGATCAGGTTGCCGAAGCCTCCTTGCGGCATCGTGTCCTGATTCGGGAAGAGCCGGTCATATGAATCCAGACCGAGCTGTGGCCGCTGCTCCATCGTCTCGGTGAGCACGTAAGATCCGAGGCGGCGAGCAAGCGCAGCTGTGATCGGCTCCTCGAAAAAGAACCACAAATGGGCGCCCGACCCAGAGCGCGAGCGTTCGACCGCCGCCGGAAGGTTCAGGTGCCGGCTGGTTTCGAGACAGGCCGCTGCGTCCTCGCGCCAGCCGCTCTTGTCGAAATCGATGGCCAGGAACCAGCACGTTTCATCCGTCAGCAACGGATAGATACCGGCCACGAATGGCTCACCGTCGACGTCAAAGCCCGTCAGATGACGACGTATCACATCGTCGGTTACTGCAAGAAATCGACGATGAGGACATTCGGCGCACTTGATGCGCGGCTTCTCGCATACACCGCGAACCCACTCGTTCGCACATGCAGGCGCGTAGCCGGACTTGCCCGTCTTACGGCTTTCAAACCGACGCGCATAGACGTCTTCGCGACCGCGAAACAGCGAGCGAAAAAGCCGGATTTTTGCTTCCGCCGACGACTTTTGATCAATGAGTGGGCTCGGATCCATCAAGCCTCTTGGTCATTACCCAATAAGAAAGTAAGCAAGCAGTGCGAGGATCCAGCGTCAACTGGTTCAGCGCGCAGTTCACGACCTCAGCAATCGGAGAGGATAAGGAATCGCTGACTTCCTGGCCAAGGGCCAGTACGCCGAAAATCCGATCGGAATCCACTCTGACTACAGTGTATTGCAAAACGCACTACAAGTGACTAAAGTAGGCTTCGCACCCGAGGAGATGCCAGATGACGACGCGCCGCGCTACCAGGAAAAAGGAGCATCCGCTGTCGATGCGGTTGCCCGACGCGGACATCGCCATTATCGATCGTGCAGCTGGAATGCGGGGTCGATCGCGGACGGATTTTGTCCGCGAAGCCGCCGTGCGTGCGGCCGAAGACGTTCTCATGGAAAGCACGCTCGTCCGGATGAGTCCCTCTGGCTTCAATGCCTTCATGAAAGCGCTCGCTGAGCCGGCTACTGCGGTACCAGAGATGGTGGAGTTGCTGAAGCGCCCCGCACCCTGGGAGGCGAGCGGATCGAGGAAGTGACGAGTCTCAAGCCTTGACGCTCTCACTGCCCGAATCGCTTACTGCGACTCACGACCTTTCGCAGTTTTCCTGCGGGAAGCCGGCGCTCGACCATTGGCTGAAAACGCGCGCTCTGTCGAATCAGGAAAAAGGATTCACAGCCGTCATTGTGGTTCATGAAGACAACCGCGTCGTCGGCTACTACGGCCTGGCTCCTACGGCTGTGGTGCCTTCTGTGTTGCCCCGTTCGATCCGCACGGGGCAGCCGCCTGATCCAGTTCCCTGCCTACTGCTTGGGCAGCTTGCGACCGATCTTGCCTGGACGGGCAAAGGCATCGGTACGGGCTTGCTGAAGCATGCGCTTGAGCGTTGCGTCGTCGCTGCGCGCCTGATCGGCGGGCGCGCGTTGGTCGTCAATGCCGTGGATGCCGATGCGGCCGACTTTTGGCGACGACGCGGCTTTCTTCCATCGAAAGACGATCGCCTGGTGCTATTCCGATCGATGGCGGACATCGCGGCATCCATCCAGAGGGCCGCGAAGTGAATGTCAGCGCTGTCCAGCTACTATTTGAGACGCCGTAATCAGTTCAGCAGCGGATGATCCTTCGGCAGTTGCCTGGAATACCAGATGGCCAGCTTGTGCCTCATGCTCGCTTCGCTCACCTGATCTTCCGGCAACGGCTGGATGATCTTGTCGTGAACCAGTAAACGATAAATGTACCGAAGCTTCTCGCTCGCCGAGTCCGTGGGCTCGAACTCCACCGCTTTGCGACCTTCGGCGTACTTCACGCCGGCGACGAGCGCTCCTTTGAACAGCTCCGCTTCGTGCTTCAGCTTCTTCATGGAAGAATCCTCACGTACCCAGAAAATCCTTCTTTCCGACCCCGATGCCGTTGTGACGAAGAATGTTGTACGTCGTGGTCACGTGAAAATGGACGTTGGGTAGCAGGTGGTTGAATAAATAGGGCTGTCCCTGCATCGACTTCGTACTGCTGCGGCTCTGCCATGAAATCGTTCTGTCCTCGCTGCCGTCGATCTGTGTCGGCTGCAGCGTTTCCAGATACTTCACCGTGTTGTGAATGCGCGTCGCGAGCTCGGCAAATGTCGTCTCGTTGTCCTCGTAAGCGGGAAATTCGGCACCGGCCAGTCGCGCAGCACCGCTGCGAGCGGTATCGGTTGCAATCTGAACCTGTCGCACCAGCGGAAACATGTCCGGAAAGAGCCGGCTGTTCAGCAGAACAGACTCTTCGATCTTGTGCGCCTTCGCATGCGCGGCACCCTTCTCGAGAATTCCGGCGAGATTGTTCAGTGCGCGAATAAACACAGGCACGGAAGCCTGGAACATCGAGAGGGTCATGAGCACTCCTGGATGAAAAAGGGCCACGAGCAGCCCGCAGCATTGCAGCGCACCTTAACAGCAATGGCGCTTAGCTAAGCGGGTTGACAGTTGTCCGTTGACGGTTGACGGTCGGA
>CAZBKC010000015.1:0-20334 GCA_964492345.1 uncultured Steroidobacter sp.
GCAGGTATGCGCCGGTTTCGGCGCCTGCCTGGGCCTCAGCCCCGAAGTGTTCGAGCTGCACGACGACGGCTACGCCATCGTGCGGGTCAGCGAGGTGCCACAGGAACTCGAGGAAGTGGTGCGCGCGGCTGTCAGCCAATGCCCATCGGGCGCGATTTCCCTCACTGTTGAATCAGATTAGCCATCGACCACTCCGCCGCCGCCACCGCATGCAGCTGCGTGGTATCGAACAGAGGAACAGGTGAATCCTCGGGCCTGACCAGCAGGGTGATCTCCGTGCAGCCGAGAATGACAGCCTCGGCGCCCTGATCGACCAGGCTGGCGATGATGCGGCGATACGCCGTGCGCGAGGTCGCGTTCACCTGTCCGAGGCAGAGTTCGTCATAGATCACGCGGTGCACGGTGTCGCGTTCCTCGGGCGCGGGTATCAGCACGTCGAGTCCGAAGCGCGAGGCGAGGCGCTCGCGATAGAAGTCCTGTTCCATGGTGAAGCGCGTGCCGAGCAGGCCCACGCGTCGATAACCTGCCGTCGCAATGGCTGCGCCGGTGGGATCGGCGATGTGCAGCAGCGGGATCGACACGGCACGTTCGATGGCGGGCGCGACCTTGTGCATGGTGTTCGTGCACAGCACCAGGTTGGCGGCGCCGGCGGCTGCCAGCCGCTGCGCGTTTTCCGCGAGAACCTCGCCGGCGCGCATCCAGTCCCCGTCATGTTGCAGCCGTTCGATCTCGTGGAAGTCGACGCTGGCCAGCAGCAGTCGCGCCGAATGCAGCGAACCGAGGCGATCGCGCACGGTCTCGTTGATGATGCGGTAGTAGAGCGCGGTGGATTCCCAGCTCATGCCGCCGAGCAGGCCGATGATCTTCACGCAACCTCCCGATCGTCTCGCTCGCTACAATTCCGGCATGACCGTCGCGCGACTGCCGGATTTTCCCGCTGCCCTGGACCGGGCCATCGAAGAACTGGGATTGCAGGAATACTACCGCAGCACCGTGCGTCCCTTGTTCGGCATCCCGCGCTCGCAATGGCCGACGTGCTGTGGCGGTGGCTGCGAACCCTGCGCGCAGATGCTCGTTGCGGTGGCGGATCGGGTGTATGAGTTGCTGGGGGTGGAGGTCGGCTGACGCGAAGAGCGGAGTAACCGCATAGAACGCATGGAACGCAAAAGGCAGGTACACCAGGAGCAAAGAAACACACGCATTGTCTTTGCCCGGTTCCGCTTTGCGTTCCATGCGGTTACTCCCGATTCTGTATTCGTCCAGTCAGACTTGCATCCCACCCGGCGTGCGCCGCGCGATCACTGCGGTGACCACGACATCGGCGGTGACGTTGCCGACAGTCCGGAAAATATCCGGGATCACTTCGACGGCGATCAGCGGCAGCACGACATCGGCAACACGCGGCGCGATCCCCGCATGCCGACGTTCAGCGACAGCGCGAACACGCCGATCACCGCCACCTTGAGTACCCACTGCACGACGACGAGCATGGTTTCCGATACGGCCTGAAAAAAACCGACCAGCGCCGATCGCTGCGCCGCCGGCAGGCGCGTGGCCGCGAGCGCAAATATCAGCGTGAACACGACCAGCGGCAGGATGGCGCCTTCGGCGGCGGCGTTGAAGGGATTGGTAGGCACGATGTTGGCGATCCATTCTTGCAACGGCGCCAGCAACCAGGGCGCTTGCCGAATCCTTGACGAGGACGCCGACAACGAGGCCGGCGATCAGGCTGATGACGATGCGGGTGCTCTGGCGGGTCGATGACATGGCGCGCGTTGTGGTCTTGTTTTTCCGTGCCGTGGCACGGGTCGGATGGTTGCATTGCCGTCCATGGCTGTCCATCCTACGCGCCGCTGCAATTCGCACGCTGGATGATTCAGGGCATGGCGCGAGACGAAGCCGGGGATGGCGCAGAAAATCACGGCGGCTTCCACGCCGGCGGTGTCGGCCATCCGTGATCCGCACGCGTCGTAAACCCGTTCCGCCGACGATTGCGCTTCCGGTCGCGGAAGATGCCGTGCTCGACCGGCTGTTCGCCGAGCAGCGTCGCTCGCAGCCGGAGCATTCGGGCGCGCGTCTGGTCGCCCTCGGGACCGAAGCGTTCGCGTTGCGCGTGTTGTCCGCGCGTGCGGCAGTTCGCTGCCTGGATCTGCAGTACTACATCTGGCACAGCGACGCGACCGGTCGTCATCTGGCGCATGAGGCGCTGCTGGCGGCCGATCGTGGCGTGCGTGTCCGGCTCCTTCTCGACGACATGGATGCACGCTCACGCGACGGCCCGCTGATGGCGCTCGACCAGCATCCACTCATCGACATCCGCCTGTTCAATCCGTTCGCTACGCGCTCGGGCATGCTGCGAACGGCGCGCGAGCTGCTTTCGCGCGGGTCGCGACTGAACCACCGCATGCACAACAAGGCATGGATTGCCGATGGCCGCATCGCGCTGGTCGGCGGTCGCAATATCGGCGACGAATATTTCGCCGCCAGTGCGCAGGTGAATTTCGTGGACCTGGATGTCCTGCTGGCCGGGCCCGCCGTGATCGACACGACCCGCATTTTCGATCAGTACTGGAACAGCGAAAGCGCGGTGCCCATCGCGCGTCTGCGACGTCTGGGTCGTAATCGACATTCGCTGGAGGAAGTGCGCGGTCTGCTCAGTGCCGCGGTCAGGACACAGCAGGACGATCACTACCTCCGGCATCTGCGCGACACCCCGCAGATCCATGACGTCATCACGCACGCTGACGAACTGGCGTGGACGCCACGCGTCGAGGTCATCGCTGACGATCCGCGCAAGGTCCTCAAGCAGCCCGAAGAGATCGATCCGGGTGTCCTGCAGAGCCTTGCCCGCGCCTTCGAGCGTGCCGGCAGCGAACTGCAGGTGATTTCGCCGTACTTCGTTCCCGGGGCGGGCGGCGCCGAACAACTGGAGCGCAAGGCCAGGGAAGGTTGCGCAGTCGCGGTGCTCACCAACTCGCTGGCCGCCACGGACGTGGCTGCCGTCCACAGCGGCTATTCGAAGTATCGCAAGCCGTTGCTGCGGGCCGGTGTGAAGCTGTTCGAGCTGAAGCCGGCGCCGGAAGAGGACGACAAGGGCGAAGACGATCGACATGGTCTGCGGATGCGGCTCGGTTCATCGAAGGCGAGTCTGCATACCAAGGCAGCGATCATCGATGGACGCAGCGTGTTCGTGGGTTCGTTCAATCTGGATCCGCGTTCCGCGACTCTCAACTGCGAGATGGGTGTATGGATCGACGACGCGGCGGTCGCGGCACAGTTGCAGACGATGTTTGCGCTCGGTGCGACGCCGCAGCGAAGCTTCGTACTGACGCTCGATGACCGGGAACGTCTCGTCTGGACCGAAAGCCTCTCGAAGCGCACGATCTCCTATCGCAGCGATCCCTACGCCGGCTGGGGTCGTCGTCTCGTGACCTGGCTGCTGCGGCATCTGCCGATAGAGTCGCAGCTGTAGCCGAGGTTAGCTTCAAGCCAATCATGAATTCCCGAGTGCGCATCAGCAGCCGCATCGCACTGGCTTGCCTCGCACTGTGTGCTTTCGCAGCGCCAGCGCAGCCGGCGGACCCGGTTGCGATGGCGATCAGCGCCGAACTGGATGCGCTGACGACCTCCGGCGCTGCCACCGTGCACGGTGCCGATGTGGCGATGACGGATCTGCTGCGGCAGTTCTATTCGCGCCGCCAGTATCGGCCGGCCTGGACCCAGCCGCAGATCGCGGCGCAACTGCGCAGGGCGCTTGCCGACAGCTACGACGACGGCCTGGATCCCGCCGACTATCATCTGCCGCTGCTGGAGGAACTCTCGTCGCAGGCCGAAGCGGATTCTGCGATCGCCACGGTGCGTGGGCAGTACGACATCCTGATGACCGAGGCCCTGCTGCGGCTCGGCTATCACCTGTCATTCGGCAAGGTGGAGCCGCAGTCCTTCGATCCGCAATGGAACTACGGACGCACACTGGCGCGCATCGACGTTGCCGGGGAGATCGAGCGGGCAATCGCAGCGCAGGATGTCTATCAGCGCATCGAGGCGCTCAAGCCGACGCATCGTCTGTATGTCAGCCTGAAGCAGGAGCTGGCGAGGTATCGCGACATCGAAGCCCACGGCGGCTGGCCGTTGTTTCCTGCGGGACCGACCATCAAACCGGGCATGAGCGATGCGCGTGTCCCGGCACTGCGGCAAACACTGATCGCCACCGGCGACCTCGAAGCCGGCGCGGCCAGCGATTCGACAGTCTACGAAGCGGCGACGGAAGCGGCCGTGCGGCGCTTCCAGCAGCGCATGGGCAACGACATCGATGGTGCAATAGGACCCACGACTGTCACCCAGCTCAATGTGCCGCCCGCGCAGCGCATCGATCAGTTGCGGGTCAACATGGATCGTGGCCGCGTGCTGCTGCAGGATCTGCCCGCGGAATTCGTGGTGGTCAACATTGCCGGCTTCACGGTGTACCTGGTCCACGGCCAGGAGATCGTCTGGAATGCGCGCGCGCAGGTCGGCAGGCCTTATCGCCAGACGCCGATCTTCCGTTCCGACATCGAGTACCTGGTGTTCAATCCCACCTGGACCGTGCCGCCGGGCATCATCAGGAACGACATTCTTCCCGCGGCACGGCGCGATCCGGCGTCGATCACCCGCAAGGGGCTCAAGGTGATCGACAAGAGCGGTCGCGAAATCAATCCCGCTTCGGTGGACTGGTCGCGGTTCAGCAGCGGCCACATTCCGTACACCCTGCGACAGGATCCCGGCGCAGACAATGCGCTGGGGCAGGTCAAGCTCATGTTCCCCAATCCGTATCTCGTCTACCTGCACGACACACCGGCACAGTCGCTGTTCGAGCGTTCGGACCGGGCGTTCAGTTCCGGCTGCGTGCGGGTCGAGCGTGCACTGGAGCTGGCCGAGCGGGTGTTGAACGATCCCGATCGCTGGGGCCATTCAGCGATCGCGCAAACGATCGCGTCGGGACAGTTGCAGAACGTTACGCTCGACAAGAAGATTCCTGTGCTGCTGGCCTACTGGACGGCCTGGGTGGATCAGCAGGAACTGATGAACTTCCGTCGCGACGTGTACGGTCAGGACGCACGCTGGCTGACCGCGCTCGATGCGCCCTTCAGGATTCGCGTGCGACCCCTGTTCGAGGCCGAAGAATGAACTGCTGCCGCATCCGTGGGAGAAATCGAAGCATCATGAACAGGCGCCGCACCCTCATCGCCGTGACGCTGGCATCCCTGCTGATGGCTGCGGCCGCTCCCGCAGGCGCCGCCGGACTGGGTTTTCTGAAGGAGACGCCGCTTTATTACTTCGGCGATGCCGATCGCAAGCTCATGAACACGGCAGTGCTGGCGGTGCTCAACGACGACAACGGCGAAGCGGCGCAGGAATGGAGCAATCCGCGTAACGGTTATTCGGGAAAAGTGCAGGGAACGGGCAAGTTCAAGTCGGCGGACGGGCTCGACTGTCGCAAACTGAAAATCTGGATGCAGGCCAAGGGCGTGGAAAGCGAGTCGCTGTACCCGGTCTGTCGCGACAAGGGTGGCGACTGGCGACTTGCGGCGGGCAAGGAACTGACCAGGGTCTGATGGCGCTGTGGAGGCCGGCGCTGGGGTGCTGGTTTTTTCTGCCTGTGCGGCCGGCTTCAGCCGCGGGACATCCTCTGACTAACCGCCAACCGCTTCTTTCTTACTAGGAGGAATGCCTACGTGCGCCGCATCACGGCACCGGCCGGCGGGAACCTGTGGTTCGCCGGACAGTCTTGAGAAGACCAGCAGCACCTCGCGAGTTACACTGCCGCCGGGCCGGTACCAGACGTGGGGGCCGGTGGCGTGACGGCGCCGCAGTGACACGGCGCCGGCTACGCAGCGTCTACCGCAGTGAACGTTCGGATCGAAGCCAAGCTCATGACCCAATCGTCCGAAGAACGCATTCCCCAGTCGTCCGCCCCTCAGCCCACCGCACGCATCATCCCGTTCGATCGGCAAAGTGAGTTGCAGCGTGCCGTGCAACAGCGTGCGCAGGAGCACCTCGACGCCGAGGCCGTCAAGCCGAAGGTACCCATCGTCCGCAGGCTCGTGATTTTCGCCGTGGCCCTGATTCCGGTCGCGATCATCGTCGCCGGTTTCATGGCGACGGTGCACGCAGTGCGCGTGATCACGTCGCTGTATGCACCGACGCCGACTCCGCCACCGCCAGCAGAAGAAGTGCAGGCGCAGTCGCAGCCCGGTGTGGTCATCCTGGTGCCCGACAAGTCGATAGCCCCGCCGCCTGCCGATACGCAGCCATCGACGCCCGCTGAGAAGAAATAAGAGGTCTCACACAGAGTGTGAAATCTTCTTCGGGCGCGGGTCACACCGCGCGCAGACCCCGCAGCCGCAAGCCGAGCATCACCAGCAGTACGCCGAAGAAGATCGCGTAGAGGCTGATGATCCAGAGGACGGCGATGGCGCCGGCACCGGGGCTTACGATCATCAGGACGCCGAAGATCAGTGACGCGAGTCCGGCCAGACCGAGGAGCCACTCGTTGTCGATTTCCTTGCGCAGGCGGATTGCCGTGACGATCTGCAGGACGCCGACGATCACGGCCCAGGCGGCGATGAACATGAGCAGCACGATGGCGGTGATGCCGGGCGAGATGAAGGTGAAGATGCCGGCGCCAATACCGGCCAGCCCGATCAGGATCAGCATCCACAGTGGCTTTCCGGAATCACGCCAGCGGAACGCCGTGATCAGTGAAACGATGCCGTCGGCGAGTGCATAGATGCCCCACAGCATCACGAGTGCCAGCACGGTCAGTCCCGGCCAGAACCACGCCAGCACACCGAAGAGGATGGCGAACACACCGCGCAATGCGACGAGCCACCAGTGCTGCGCCGCGCCCTGAACCAGTGCTGATAAAGGCATGTCATCACCTCCATAACAACCAGAGTGCGCCTGCTGCACCCAGGATGAGAACCCCGACCGACAGCAGCCACATGGCGGCGCGGTTCGGATGATACGTGCCGCGATCGATGCTGCGACTGACCATTTCATTCATCCTGAGCGTTGCAGGCCGGTAATCAGTTCACTCGCGCCATTCCAGAAAATCTGGATTCCGATACAAAACAGCAGAAACGCGGAGAGCCGCATGACCACGGCCGTGCCCGTCGGCCCGATCCGGCGCGAGATGCCATCGGCATAGCGATACAGCAGATAGATGATGATGCAGATCAGAAGCGCCGCGAGCGTCACCTGCGCCATGAACCACAGGACCTGACCCTCGCCGAACTGTCGCGGCCGGTTGGTGCCGAGGGAGACGGCAACAGAAATCGTCCCCGGCCCGGTCGTCAGCGGCATGGTCAGCGGATAGAAAGCCATGCGGCTGGCGGTGTCGACCGCGGGCAGCTCGGTCGAGGGCGCTTCCTGCCCGGGTTCCAGGTCCGGCGCATTCAGCATCTTCCATGCGGCCAGCGTGATGACTACACCGCCCGCGACGCGCAACACCGGCACGGATATGCCGAAGAATGTCAGCACGTAGGCGCCCACATAGAACGACGCCGTGATGATGATGAAGCTGTAGATCGCCACCCAGCGCGCCAGTGCGGATCGCAGCGATGGATGGAAGTGCTGCGTGGCGCTCAGGAAGATGAACAGTCCCCCGAGCGGATTGACGATCGAAAACAGCGCGGGGAATACCAGCAGGAAATATTGCATGAGGCTCAGGCAGTGCTGGAACAGGTCTCAAGGATAGCGTGGGTCAGCACGAAGCGGCGGAACCGTGAGTGCAAGACAGAGGCATTCGCCGACCTCGCCACGAGAACTATTTCGACTGCAGCTTCTGCAGATCCGTGTCCGACCAGCCGCCGCCGAGCGCGCGGTAAAGATCGATGTAGGACTGCAACTGGGAGAGCTTCGCGCGCGCCAGATCGATCTGCGATGAAAACAGTTGCCGCTCGGCGTCGAGCACTTCGATGTAGCTGATCACACCGGCCCGGTAACGCATGCGCTGCAGGCGCAGGGTCTCGGCAGCAGCACCGGTGCGTATTTCGTTCTGGGCGATCAGTTCCCGCACCTGATCCGTGGCGACGAGCGCATCGGCCACCTCGCGCAGTGCCTGCAGGACACCGGCACGGTAGGCGAGTTCGGTCTGGCGCTGCACGGCGCGCGCCGCGTCGACATTCGCATTGCCGGCGCCGGACTGGAAGATCGGCATGTCGAGGGAGGGGCCGAAGGCAAACAGTTCCTGGGCCGGATCGTCGCCGTCGAAGATCCGCGAGAGTTCGGGGCTGATGAGCCCGAAGAACGACGTCAGACCGATGCTGAGATACGGAAAGCGACTGGCTTGCGCGACACCGATCTGGGCGGTCGCGGTGCGAAGATCGTTCTCGAGGGCGCGCACGTCCGGACGACGCTCCAGCAACTGCGCAGGCAATCCCACCGGAATATCCGGCGGCACGACGATGAACGTCGGCGGTTGACTGCGCGGTACTTCCTGCGGCGGATTGCCGAGCAGGAACTGCAGGAAGTTCTCGACCTGCGCACGATTCTGCAAAGCGACGGGCAGTTGCGCGCGCGTAGTGGCGAGCTGGCTGATCGCCTGCTGTTCTTCGGCACCCGATGCGACGCCATTGCGCATCAGCGACCGCACCAGGGTGAGCGAGGCCTCCTGGCTGCGGATGGTGTCGTGAATGATCTGGACCTCGGCATCCAGCTCCCGCAACTGAAACCAGGTGGTGGTCACCGACGCCACGAGCGAACTCATCACTGCGCGGGCATTGTCTTCCGATGCCATGAGCTGCGCGCGTGCCGCTTCGTTGGAGCGTCGCAGGCGGCCGAACAGGTCCAGTTCCCAGTTCAGCGTCAGCCCGGCTGCATAGTTCGCATCCTGGTCGCTCTGCGGACTGGGGCTGGTGGACAGGCTGGCGCGGATCTCCGGGCCGAACGCGGCACGCGTCACGCGATGCCGCGCCCGAAATTCTTCCACCCTTGCCACTGCGCTCAGCAGATCGAAATTGTTCGTCAACGCCAGCTGGATTGCCGCAGCAAGCTCCGGATCGCCGAACATCTGTGCCCAGGCGATGTCGCCAATCGATTTTTCGGTCTGAACCGCTGTGACATCGCGATAGTCCGCCGGTGGTGTGATGGTGTCGGGACGTTCGTAGTCCGGGCCGATGGCGCAGGCGGAGCAGAGTAGGAAGACGAGTGCCAGCGGAGGCTGGAGGCTGGGGGCTGGGGGCGTGCCAGAGCGCAGCGCGCTGCTTCCTTTGTGGGTCCGACCGCTTCTGACCCCCAGCCCCCAGCCTCCAGCCTCCAGCCCGTCCTTCACGACTGCGCCCCCACCGGAGCTGACCCTGGCGGCTTGGATCCACCACCGATTCGCTCCGACAATCCCTGGATCATCACGTAGAACGCAGGCACGGCGAGCGTCGTGAGCACGGTGGCGGCGATCATGCCGCCGAATACCGCGACGCCGACCGAATGCTTGGAAGAGGCACCGGCGCCGGAAGCAAGCACGAGCGGCACGACGCCGAGAATGAACGCGAACGACGTCATGAGGATCGGTCGCAACCGCAGTCGTGCGGCCTCGAGCGCCGACTCGATCAGCGACTTGCCGGCGTCGCGATTGAGCTTGGCGAATTCGACGATGAGGATGGCGTTCTTCGCCGACAGGCCGATCAGGGTAACGAGGCCGATCTGGCCATACACATTGAACGCAATGCCGCCGAGCTTCAGTGCGACGAGCGCGCCGAGGAATCCGAAGGGCGTGGCGAGCAGAACGGCGAACGGCACCGTCCAGCTTTCGTACAGCGCCGCGAGAAAAAGAAAGACCACGACGATCGACAGGCCCATGACCAGCACGGCGGTGTTGCCGGCCTGCTTCTCCTGCAGGCTCTGTCCTGTCCATTCGATCGCGTAACCGGCGGGCAGCGTGCCTGCCGCGATGCGTTCGACTGCCGCCATGGCCTGACCGGAACTCGCTCCAGGAGCCGGAGTACCGTTCAGCGCGGCGGTGCGGTAGAGGTTGTAGCGCTGCATGAAGCGCGAACCGGTGGACGGATTCGGCGTGATCACCGCGTCGAGCGGCACCATGTCGCCGGCGTTGTTGCGCACGAAGAGCTGCGCAATGTCGCGCACCTCCCTGCGGAACTCGGTGTCGGCCTGGATCGTGACCTTGTAGTTGCGTCCGAAGGCCGTGAACTCATTCACCTGGTAGCCGCCCATGAAGGTCTGCATGGTCGTGAACACATCGCTCACGGGCACGCCGAGCTTCTTGACCTTCTCGCGATCCACGATGAGCCGGTAGTTGGGTGTCGTCGCAGAAAAGGTCGTGGTGACGCGACCGATGGCGGGATCCTGCGACAGCGCAGCGAGCAGTTGCTGCGTGACTTCCGCCAGCTCCGCCGGCGCCTGGTCGCCGCGGGCCTCCAGCATGGCCGAGAAACCGGAAACGGCACCGAAGCCCGGCAACGCCGGCGGGTTGAAGGCGAAAGCGAAGGCTTCCGGAATCGGTGCCGTGTTGCGCGTGAGGCCCGCCAGGATGGCGGGTGCACTGACGTCCTTGGCCGTGCGCTCATCCCAAGGCTTGAGTTTGACGATCACCAGCGCGCAGTTCGAGGCCGCAGTTCCGGAAATGAGATCGAGCCCTGCGACGGCAGTCACTGCATCGACGCCCGGTTGCGCCAGGGCGATTTTCTCGATCTGCTCGAGCACCTGCACTGTGCGGCGCTGCGCAGCGGCGTCGGGGAGGATCACCTGCATGAAGACCGCGCCCTTGTCTTCGTCAGGCACGAATCCCGTGGGCGTGATGCGCAGCATGCCGACGATCGCGAAGACGACGACCAGCAGCACCGCCATTGCGATCGATACGCGACGCACGCCGACGCCAGCCGCTCGTCCATAGTCGTGGGTGAGCCGGTCGAAGCGATGATTGAAGGCGTGAAAAAAGCGTCGCAGCGGGCTGCGCGGAGGCGCATCCGTCGCGTGCCCGGCCTGCGGCTTCAGCAACATCGCGCACAGCGCCGGGGTGAGCGTGAGAGCGACGACGGCCGAGAACAGCGTTGCGACGGCGATCGTCAATGCGAACTGCTTGTACAGCTGGCCGGTGACGCCAGGAATGAACGCCATCGGTACGAACACGGCGGCCAGGACCAGTGCGATGGCGATCACCGGCCCCTGCACTTCCTGCATGGCCTTGCGCGTCGCTTCCGGCGGCGTCAGTTTGTGGGCGTGCATGTTCTGTTCGACGGCTTCCACGACGACGATGGCGTCATCGACGACGATGCCGATCGCCAGCACCATGCCGAACAGCGACAGCGTGTTGATGGAGAAGCCGAGGACCTGGTACGCCGCGAACGTGGCGACGAGCGATACCGGTACAGCGAGCATCGGAATCAGCGTGGCGCGCCAGCTCTGCAGGAACAGGTAGACGACGACGAGCACCAGGATCAGCGCTTCGACGAAGGTGTGGATCACCTCCTGGATCGAGGCGGTCACGAAGTCGGAGGAGTCGTACATGATCCGGTACGACAGGCCGGCGGGAAACGCGGACTTCAGCAGTTCCAGCTGTTCCTTGACCAGCCGCGCGGTCTCCATCGCATTCGCGCCGGGCGCCAGCGAGATGGCCATCATCGATGCGGGCTGGCCCTGGTAGCGCGTCCGATAGTTGTAGTCCTTGCCGCCGAGTTCGACACGGCCGACATCGCGCACGCGGATGAACGAGCCGTCGGGACGCGACCCGACGATGATGTCGGCGAATTCCTCGGGCTCCACCAGGCGACCGCGCACGCGCAGCGAATACTGGAAGCTCTGATCCTTGTCGGCGGGCGGTTGCCCCACCTGGCCCGCCGGCGCCTGAACGTTCTGTTCCTGGATGGCACGCGCCACATCGCTCGCCGTGAGGTGCAGGCTCGCCAGCCGATCCGGGCGCAGCCAGATCCGCATGCCGTACTCGGAACCGAACACCTGCACGTCGCCGATGCCCTTGACGCGCTTCAGTACGTCGACGACATACACGTAGGCGTAGTTGTTGACGAACAGGGAGTCGAGGCTGTCGTCCGTCGCATAGAGCGCCACGAACATCAGCGTATCGGGCGACTGCTTGCGCACCGTGACGCCGGCGTTGATCACTTCCTGCGGCAGGGTGGCAGTCGCCTGCGACACGCGGTTCTGTACTTCCACTGCAGCGAGATCGGGATCGCGTTCGAGCGCGAACGTCACGGTCAGCGACGCGGTGCCGTCGTCGCCGCTCACGCCATTGATGTACAGCATGTCGGTGACGCCGTTGATCTGGCGGTCGAGCGGTGCAGTGACGGCTGCCTCGACGACGTCGGAACTTGCGCCGACGTAGGCGGCGCGCACCTGCACCGTCGGCAGCGCGATCTCCGGAAACTCTCCGACCGGCAGGCTGAGCAGCGACAGGGTGCCGATCAGCAGCAGGAACAGCGAGATGACGATGGCGAAAACCGGACGATCGATGAAGAAGCTCGCCATGGGGCAAACCTAGAAGCGGTTAGCGGTTGGCGGTTGGCGGATAGGAAGCGCCACGCGCCGGGTGCTCGCGACTGCCCTCTGACTAACCGCTAACCGCCAACCGCCAACCGCTTCTTTCTTCATGACGGCGCATTCAGTTCGATTGCCGTGATCGGCGTGACCTTGAGCGGTGCGCCGTCGCTCGCGATTGCGCTCTGACTAACCGCTAACCGCCAACCGCCAACCGCTTCTTTCTTCATGACGGCGCATTCAGCTCGGCTGCCGTAACCGGCGTGACCTTGAGCGGCGCGCCGGGTCGCGCCTTCATGATGCCTTCGACCACGACGCGGTCACCTGCCTTGACGCCCTCGGTGATGACCCACTGATTGCCGAGCCGCGGACCGAGCTGCACCGCGCGCATCTCGGCCTTGTCGTCTGCGCCGACGACGATGACGAAGTAACGGCCCAGTTGCTGCTGGACGGCGCGATCCGGGACGACGATGGCATTCGGCAGATCCTCGGCAATGATGCGGATGCGTGCGAACAGTCCGGGAATCAGCGCGTGTCTCGGGTTGGGGAACTCCGCGCGCAGCGCGAATGTGCCGGTGGTCGGATCCAGTGTGTTGGCGATGAACGTGATCTTGCCGGGCTGCGGGTAGATGGAACCATCGCTCAGTTGCAGGCGCACGGTCCGCAGCGGCGAGTTCACGTTCGGCTGACCCTCGTGGCGTCGCTCGTAGTGGAGCAGTTCGGCTTCGCTGACATTGAAGTAGACCCAGGCGGGATCGTCGCGATACAGGGAAACCAGCGGGGTCACGCCGGCGCTGATCAGGGCGCCTTCGAATACCTTGGAATCGCCGATCCGCCCGGCAAAGGGTGCGCGCACGGTGGCGAAGTCGACGCCGAGCTCGGCTTCTTCGATCGACGCGCGCGTGGCATCGACCTGGGCGCGGGCCTGTTTCGCGGCAGCGACCGCAGAGTCGTAGACCTGCCGGCTGATGGCGTTTTCCGCCAGCAGGGGCGAATAGCGATCGACGTCCTGTTGTGCCCGGGCGAGGTTGGCTTGCGCCGCTGCGAGTTGTGCCTTTGCGCTGGCAAGTTGCGCCCGATACTCGCGCGGGTCGATCGAGAAGAGCGGATCGTTTTCGCGCACCAGCGCACCGTCCACGAAGTGCTTCTTCATGAGTACGCCGCTGACGCGGGCGCGCAGGTCGACTTCCTGCGATCCGCGCACCTCGCCGACCTTGTCGGAATAGAGCTGGGTCGAGGCGGGTTCGACGGTGATTGCCCTGACCTCGGCGGGCGGCAGCTGCGGTGTCGCCTCCTTTTTGCCACAGGCTCCCAGCACGCCGGAGACTGCGACTGCGGACACCCACAGGAACCCACGTAAGCCATACTCGCCCATGGTGTCATTGTGCTTGGGTGATTCCCGCTTGCCGATAAGGGGTAGGGGCAGTGTTGCGCGGGCCCGCGTCCACGTCCACGATCGGTGCACAGTGGATAGTGGACATGGAAGCGCTCCGTCCCTGTTCACTATTCACTGTCCACTATCAACTCTCGAATACCGCCATGCGCCAGCTCATCAGTTCCGGTTCGACGTTCGAACGAGACATCGGCTATTCCCGTGCAGTCGTCGACGGCGACTGGGTGTTCGTCTCGGGGACGACCGGATTCGACTATTCGACGATGACCATCCAGGACGGCATCGCCGAGCAGACCGAGCAGTGCCTGAAGAACATCGGCAGGGCGCTGGAGCAGGCGGGTTCGAAACTGGCCGACGTGGTGCGCGTGACCTATGTCGTGCCCGTGGCGAGCGAGTTCGAACAGTGCTGGCCGGTGCTGCGCAGGTATTTCGGCGATGTGCGTCCGGCGGCGATGATGATCGCGGCCGGGCTGGCCGATCCGCGCATGAAGATCGAGATCCAGGTGACGGCGAAGAAATCGGGAGCCGGACAGATGCCGGACCCGCAGGCATAATCGTTGCGCCCAACAGTACAGAGCCGCCTGAGGACGATGCCGGGCAGGGCAACCAAGTCGAGCATGCAAGTTTCTGCGGAACAGCCTGCAGCCGGGCCGGCAACGCGCAGGCGCGCGATCCACGAGATTCTTTCGTTGGCGCTGTTCTGTGTAGCGTTCTATTTCGCTTACTCCTACGGCATGTCCTTCAGCCAGGAGTCCGCATCGCCCTTCTGGTTTCCGGACTCGGTGCTGCTGTGCGCCCTGCTGGTGACACCGCCGCGACGCTGGGGCTGGTATGTCATGGCGGCGCTGCCGATCCGCCTGTTCTCGGAGGTCGCTCAGGACATCCCGTTGTGGTTTCTGATCGCCACTTTCTTCATCGATTCTGCCAAGTGCCTGCTCGCTGCAACGCTGCTGCGACGGTTCGTGGGTACGCCGCTGCGGCTGGAATCGGTACCGCAGTTCGCCTGGTTCGTGCTGTATGCCGTGCTGCTCGTACCCGCGCTGGGTGCTTTCGCCGGCGCCGGGGCCCGCTATCTGCTGGGCAACCCTTTCTGGCGCTCATGGGACCAGTGGTTCATGGGCAATGCGCTGACGCACCTGATCGTCACACCCGCGATCTGCTACTGGATTTTCGGATCGCACCTGCGTGCGCTGCTGCTCGATACCCGGCGGCTCATCGAGGCCGGTCTGCTCATTGGGGGTCTGCTGATCACCGCCTACGGCGCGGCGGACACCGGCGGCGGCTCGATCGCCCTGCAGCAGACGCGCTTCTATCTGCCGATCCCGTTCCTGTTCTGGGCGGCGCTGCGTTTCGGGATGTTCGGTGCGTGCGGTGCCATTACGCTGCTTGCAGTGATGATGATCCAGGCGGCGCTGAGTGGCCGCGGGCCTTTCGCCGGCCTGTCGCCGTCCGATACCGCACATGCGCTGCAGAACTACCTGCTGTTGCGCGCAGCGCCACTGTACCTGGTGGCCGTGGTGGTCGAGCAGCGCTGGCGCACCGAACGCTCGCTGCGCGAGAGCGAGGAACGTTTCCGCTCGATCGCCAACGCGGCGCCCGTCATGATCTGGCAGGCGGATGCGGACCAGCGCAACGAATTCAGCAACGACAGCTGGCTGGCCTTCAGCGGTCGTACGCTGCACTCGGAACCCCCTGAGCGCCGGGGTGAACGGGTGCATCCGGACGATCGGCAGCGCATGCGCGATCTCTTCGAAACGTCATTCTCGCTGCGTCAGCGGTTCGATGCCGAGTACCGGCATCGCCGGTACGACGGCGAGTATCGGTGGGTGACTACGACCGGGGTGCCGCGTTACGCGCCGGACGGCGAGTTCCTCGGGTTCATCGGTGCGGTCACGGACGTGACGGACCGGCGACGGGCCGAAGAGGCGACACAGGCACTCGCGCATGCGCAGCGTCTTGCAGTCATGGGTGAATTGACGGCGATGATCGCGCACGAGATCCGCCAGCCCTTGAGTGCCATCCTGCTCAGCGCCGATGCCGCGCGCAATCTGCTGCAGCGGCCCGATCCGCCCATCGACGAGCTGATCGAGATCATGGGCGCGATCCGCAAATACGATCTGCGGGCCGACGATACGATCCGTTCCATCCGCGCTTTCGTGCGCAACCAGCCGCTGCAGCGCCGGCCGCTCGACATCAATACCACCATACTCGATGTGTTCAGACTGCTTGCCGGCGATATCGAGCGTCGCCACATGCGACTTCGCCATGAGCTGGCCCCCGACCTGCCGCCGGTCCTGGGCGATGGCACGCAGTTGCAACAGGTGCTGGTCAATCTGATCGTCAACGCGATGGACGCCGAAGCCGCTGTACCCGAGTTGCAGCGCGACATCACGGTCATCACGCGACGCTACGACGAGCACAGCATCGAGGTCGCGGTACGCGATGGCGGCTGCGGCATTCCCGCGGAGCGCATGCCGCTGCTGTTCGAATCGTTCTTCACGACCAGTCAGCAGGGCATGGGTCTGGGTCTGTCGATCGTGCGCACGATCATCAGTGCCCACGAAGGCCGCATCTGGGCAGAGAACAATCCCGAGGCCGGCGCGACATTTCATTTCACCGTTCCGGTCGCCGGGCCGGAGCAGGGCGAGGTTTTGGAAATCACCTAGCGCCCTTCATGACCGATCCGACAACATGACGTCATGAGCAAGCAGCAAGCGCCCGTTGCCTCCGGTGACGTTCCAGTCTCGCGATCCCCATCGCTACTGACCATCCTGCTCGCGATCGCGGTGATCGGCGGCGGTGTCGGGTTTGCCGCGGCCGCGTGGTTGCAGAAGGACCCCGCGAAATCCACTGCTGCCGCGCAACCTGCAGCTGCGAAACCCGCAGCCACCATCGGCGACGGTGTCATCGGGCCGCAGGACATGGCCTGGATTCCAGGCGGCGAGTTCCTCATGGGCAGCGATCATCGGACGACCATCCCGTCGTGCAGGTGAGTTACGAGGATGTGCTTGCGTATGCGAAGTGGACCGGCAAGCGTCTGCCGACCGAAGCGGAATGGGAGTTCGCCGCACGCGGCGGACTGAGCAGGCCACCTACACCTGGGGCGAGGAATTCAAACCGAACGGCGAGTCGATGGCGAACGTCTGGGACGTCTCGCGCCAGGGCCGCTTTCCCGTCGTGAATCCCAAGGCCGGCGGCGCCGGCGGCACGATGCGCGTCGGCACGTTCCCGCCGAATGGCTACGGCCTCGTCGACATGACCGGAAACGCATGGCAGTGGGCTGCGGACTGGTATCGCGCCGACTCCTTCGATCGCGAACTGCAGCGGCACGGCAACACGGTCATCGAAAATCCCACCGGTCCCGATGATTCCTGGGATCCCGACGATTCGCTCGGCATTCCGAACGCGCTGCGCCGCGTGATCCGCGGCGGTTCGTTCCTGTGCAACGTCGACTACTGCCTGAG
Organism: uncultured Steroidobacter sp.; assembly: GCA_964492345.1. Taxonomy (GTDB): domain Bacteria; phylum Pseudomonadota; class Gammaproteobacteria; order Steroidobacterales; family Steroidobacteraceae; genus Steroidobacter. Next base: position 17,344 of record CAZBKC010000015.1, read on the forward strand.
CTATCGTCCGAGCGCGCGTCGCGGCAACGATCCGATGAACCCGATGAGCCACGTCGGCTTCCGGCTCGTGAAGGACGCACCGGCGCCGTCGGCGATTCGCACGGCGCGGCACGAGAGATGAGGAATTTCACACAGAGAGCACAGAGAGCACAGAGTTCAAGACAGGAAGAAATCTTCTTGCCTCCTGTCTCTGTGCTCTCTGTGTGAGATCTTCCGGTTTCGTGGGTCTCAGCGGCCTTTCGCGGCGGCAATCGGCAGTTCCTGGCTCGCCTTCACTTCCTCCATCACGAAATACGTGTGTGTGCGACTCACCGCCGGCAGCGCCGAGATGCGCTCGCCGAGGAAGCGGCGATACGCGGTCATGTCGGTGACGCGCAGCTTGATCAGGTAGTCGAAGCCACCCGCCACCATGTGGCATTCCTGCACCTCCGGCATCGCGGCCACGGCGTCGCGAAACTGATCGAAGGCCGTGGGATTGGTCTTGTCGAGCGACACCTCCACGAAGGCGAGCAGGCCGAGCCCGAGTTTCTGCGGGCTCAGTTGCGCGGCATAGCCGGTGATGTAGCCGCTTTCCTCCAGCCGGCGCATGCGTTCGAAGCAGGGGGTCGGGCTCAGGTGCACGCGCCTGGCCAGGTCGACGTTCGAGATGCGCGCCTCCCGCTGCAGGATCTGCAGGATCCGGCGATCGACTGCGTCCAGTTTCGGCTCGCGCTTCATGGAAGAAATACCTGCAAAATTTTAATCTGCAGGGAATATAGCTGGAATATAGGCAAATTCAGAGACAAATCCTCTGCAAATGCTGGCACCTTGGCGGCTCCAGATTTCGACAGGGAACCCCCTTCGTGGAAATGCCGGCCGTCCAGTCACTCGCGGTGGAACGCGCCGCCATCCGTACGCTGTACTGCGCCAGCGAAGCGGCGCTCATTCGCGATCTGCTGCAGCTATTCGGTACCTCCGCCGATGAGCGTGTGCGCATTGCCGCCCGTGCACGCAGCATCGTCGAGCGCGCACGGCAGCGGCGCTCTGAACGCAGCCTGCTGGAAACGTTCCTGCAGGAATTCGGCCTGTCCACCGACGAGGGCATTGCCCTGCTCGGTCTCGCCGAAGCCCTGCTGCGTGTGCCGGACCGCACGACGGCCGACAACCTGATCGCGGAGAAAGTGCAGGCCGGCTCGTGGCAGAAGCACGAATCGCAGTCGGACTCCGCGCTCGTCAACGCCGCGACGCGCGCCCTCACGCTCACAAGCAGCATCGTGCAGCTCGACGGCGAACTGGGCGGGGCGCGCAGCGGGCTGCTGCGTTCGCTCGTCAATCGCGTCGGCGAACCGATCGTGCGCAACGCCGTGCGTCAGGCGATGCGCATCATGGGCGGCGAGTTCGTACTCGGTCGCACCATCGAGGAGGCGCTGCGGCGCGCAGCCGATGCCGGCGAGATCGCTTCGTTCGACATGCTGGGCGAAGGTGCGCGCACGGCCGCCGATGCGCGGAGGCACTTCGAGTCGTACCTGCATTGCCTGCGCACGACTGCAGCGAGTGCCCGGGGCCGCCTGCACGGGCGGCACAACATCTCCGTCAAGCTGTCGGCGCTGCACCCGCGGTACGAGTTCGCGCAGCAGGAACGCGTCATGGCCGAACTGCTGCCGCTTCTCACGACGCTGGCGCAGGCGGCGCGCGAGCGCGACATCGGCATGACGATCGACGCCGAAGAGGCGGCGCGTCTCGATCTGTCGCTGGACATCATCGAAAAGCTCGCACGCGATCCTGCGCTCGCGGGCTGGGAAGGCCTCGGCCTCGCCGTGCAGTGCTATTCGAAGCGCACGCTGGCCGTGCTCGACTGGCTGATCGCGCTGGGCCACGAGACGCGCCGGCGCTTCATGGTGCGTCTGGTGAAAGGCGCGTACTGGGATACCGAGATCAAGCGCGCGCAGGAAATGGGCGTGCCCGACTATCCGGTGTTCACGCGCAAGGTCAACACGGATCTGTCGTACCTGGCCTGCGCGCGCAAGGTGCTCGCGCATCCGGATGTCATCTATCCGCAGTTCGCCACTCACAACGCGCAGACCGTTGCGGCAGTACTGGAAATGGCGGGCAAACGCCGCGACTTCGAGTTCCAGCGCCTGCACGGCATGGGCGAGCTGATGTACGCCGCGGCACGCGAAGTCGTGCCGGATCTGCCGCAGGTCCGCATCTACGCCCCGGTCGGCGCACACAAGGAACTGCTCGCCTATCTCGTCAGGCGCCTGCTGGAGAACGGCGCCAACTCGTCCTTCGTCAACCGCTTCATGGACGAGCGCGTGTCGCCCGAAAAACTCATCGAAGACCCCGCCCACAAGGTGTCCGTCATGTCGTCGATCCCGAACCCGCAGATCCCACAGCCTGCCGACCTGTATGGCGATGCACGCCGCAATTCTTCCGGCCTGGATCTCAGCGATCCGCTGGCAGTGCAGGCGCTGCTCGCATCGCTCGCGTCCCTGCGCAGCGATGTGCGGACCGCAACGCCGATCGTTTCCGGCGCTGCCGTCATGGGCACCCGCGCGCCGGTGACGAACCCGGCGGATCGTGGTGAGGTGGTGGGATTCGTTGTCGACGCATCGGCAGACGATGCGGTCCGGGCCGTAGCCGCCGCGGTCGCTGCGCAGCCCGCGTGGGATCGTCGCGGAGCCGAAGAGCGCGCCGCGATCATGGAACGTGCAGCGGACGCATTCGAAGCCTGCCGCGACCCGTTCCTCTCGCTGCTCGTGCGCGAAGGCGGCAAGACACTGGCGGATGCGATTGCCGAAGTGCGCGAGACCGTGGATTTCTGCCGCTACTACGCGGTGCAGGCGCGCGCACAGTTCGGCGCGCCCCGGCAACTGCCCGGACCTACGGGCGAGCAGAATCTGTACAGCCTGCATGGCCGCGGCGCTTTCGTCTGCATCAGTCCCTGGAATTTTCCGCTGGCGATCTTCACCGGACAGGTCGTAGGGGCACTCGCCGCGGGCAATACGGTGC
>CAZBKC010000016.1:0-19972 GCA_964492345.1 uncultured Steroidobacter sp.
CCTGTACTCTAAATTACTGAGGTCAGGTGTCTCACGTCACATTGGCACAGGGGGGAGCCGCGACCACCCTAGCGCGCCTGCAACCCCAATAACCGGCATTCCATACACCGAGGTTACCTGGCCAATCAAGTAGCTCGGTTCTGATTGCTGTCGCTGCATGTATTGTGGAGTTGACGACGGGCAAACTCCATTGCCCGAAGTTCCCGAAACTATTTGCGGCCGCGTTAACGATCTTGACCAACAGCCGCAACGCCGGCCGGTAAGTTTCCCGGAAGCATGCCGCCTACTTTTCCAGGAGAACGACAACCGTCTCAGCTACTCCTGGAAGCACGAATCGACGCGCGCGCACCTTCAGATTCGCCGAAGCTGCAGCCTTTTCGAAATCTTTCTGAGACAAAGCGTGAGTGCGCACCGGCCGCAGGAGTCTTCTCCCAACAGCGAGAAGCGAATGAGCGCTGGAATACGTGACGACTGCCCACCTGCGAGTCACTCGCGAGATTTCTTCGAACATCCCTGGCAGGTCGTTCTTCGCGATATGCTGGACGAGCAGAAACGAGACCACGGCATCGAACGAACGATCGTCATACGGCAGGTCAAAAATGCTGCATATGTCGAACCTGATGTTCGCCGGGAGGAACCGCTTGGCGATAGCCACTCTGGATTCTCTGAGATCGGCGCAAGTCACATCGTACTCGTCGACCAGGTCCACCGCGATCCGGCCGCTACCGCACGGACAATCCAGAACGCTGCTGATACGGCTCTGACTGTTCGCAATCGCCAAGAGAGCCTTGAGCTGTTTCACTTGCCGTTGATGGGTGAACCCAGTCACCCCAACGTCGAATCGCTTGGCGATTACGTTCTTGTACCGCTTATTGAGTGGGCCGCGACGAACGGGGGTCTGCGAGTCCATGGATTCCTTAATTAAAGTGATCGCTCAAGAGCCCAATCGGATAGGCCAGTTTCGCCAGATATTAGCCGCAGGTTTTGTCGATTGTCACTGACCTTTGTGTTCTTTCTTCCTGGAAAGCACACGACATTGGTCCGGCGCCGCCTGATCGTAAACTTCCACATTTGGAGTAGCTTTGGGGATCTGACTCGCACCTAAGAATTCCAAGCACTAACGTCGCGACCTATCAGCGATCCAAGCTTTTCGTTACCCGGCCTGTAGATCTCGATCAACCATCTCCTGGTTTCCTCCCGCATAGGTGGAATCGGCTTGCTGTTCAATCCTGCAAGCCTGGTGGCTGCCGAATGAAGATTCATTCGAGACAATATTCGCGACGCATACCAAAGCGTTCGCGACCTGGCCAGATTTCTCTTGCCTGAGGCAGCATTTATGTGCGCCGCTTCAAAGCCTGTTCGCACTGTTGGGTCGACGCCAATAAACCCATAGATGCGAGACATGAAAGTCGCGGGATCCCGTCTGAGATCGTCATACAGAAGGACGCAGATGTTCTCGAATGGGAAGAGATCATAGAAGCGAACGAGCTGATCGTAGTAGTGACCTTCCTGTACAAACTCGGGCTTCTCACGAAGCTTTTCTTCGAACGTCAGGTTGGCGTTCTCGTCGTACTTTGCCTTCGAGTTCCAGAAACGTGAGTAGACACGCTCAACTGGATTTCTCAGGCACGCTATCAACTTCACATTCGGAAGATGATGCTTGATGAGCGCCGGTATGTCGTTGGATGTATATGCACCATGAAGATAGTCGGGAGTCGCCTCTCCGATTGCCTTCTGACCGGCCCAACGATCGAAGTGTGATTCGTAGTATGAGAATCCCTTTTCATATTCGCGATCGAAGAAGTGCAACTCCTTTCTTGCGGACGGCATATACACATCCGGATGAAAGCGTAGATTTTCGTCAATCCACGTAGTCCCCGACCGCGGAGCACCGATGACGAGGAAATTCGGCAGCACTGTCAGTTCCGATCAGTCAATGTAGACGGGGGGTGCATGCGCTTTCTACGCATCGCAGTGTGCTCGACGAACTCATCGATATGCTGTGCAATCGCTTGCCAGGTGTAGTCGGCTTTGACGATCTCTCGACCAACCTGGCCCCATTCGCTCAGTCGATCACGATGCGAGTATAAGTCTGCCAGAGCGCCGGCAATCGTTTCTGGCGCGTTGTCAGGGATGATACGGGCGCACGAACTCGATCGGGTAATCTTCCTGAAAGCCTGGAGATCCGTGCAGAGCACGACCTTTTCCATCGCCATGTACTCCAGCATCTTGATGGGCACGTTACCTTCCCAGTAGTCGCTGATCGGGTACGGCATCATGCAGACATCAGCCCCCGCAATCAGAGCTGGGATCTCATCGAACGGCACCAGGGGCTTGAAGTCGATCAGGTGATCGACTCCCAGCTTTGCCGCCTGGCTCTTCAGCACGGAGAGGTAGGCTCCATCACCCACGATCGTGAATCTCATCGCCAACCCTCTGTCCCTGACCATGGCCAGGGCGGCAATCGTCTCTGCGAGGCCGCGGTCATGGGTCACGGATCCATGGAAGAACAGCTCGAACCCCTTGTGCTGCTGGTCTGCGGCCCTTGCATTCGGCGGTGCGAAGATGGCGGGGTCCACTCCGGACGGCCAGATGAGATAGTTGTCGTTCAGCGGCATTTGCATGTCTTTGAGAATCTGCTGCCTCAGCCCCTCGGAGATGTAACTGATTCCATCCTGGTATCGGCGGTTGAACCTCAGGATGAGTCTGGTATAGCCGCGCAGCATTCTACCGGCGAACCACTTGCCTTCATTGCTGTACTTGGCCTGTCGCAGATCGAGGATGATCACCGGTCGATTCCTGCGAAAGGCATAGATGATCGAGAACAGGGCCGAGAATTGATCGAGGATGACGACGTCGGGCTGAACGGTGCGGTTGAGCTGGATGAAGGCCACGATGGCGTGAAGCAGGTAGTGCACGAAAGCCACCCCGGACCATTTGACCTTCTTGATGAGAATCGCGTGGTCCGCAAAGGACTTCGGCACTTTCTCGTAGGGAAAAATGTAGTGGATCTCGTGCTTCGCCCGCAGATGGCGATAGGTCTCGCGCCATGTCGTGATGTGCGTATGCCCGTCGGCCAGAACCCGGTAGATCCAGATAATCTTCATTACGATTGCTGCCCGCGGATAGTCCCGGTCTCCATCAATTGAACCAGCGCGCGACAGTTCTGCACACCGTAGTGTGCGATCGCGAACTGCCGGGCCGATGTGCCCATACTCTGTAGCACGCTCTCGCCCCGTAATAGCTTGGCCGTGCCGTCAGCCATAGCCGCGACGTTTCCGTCGAAACAGACCCCCAGGCCTGCGCGCGTCAGTATTCCATCAGGGTTGACCTCCAGGCTGACTACCGGAACACGGCGCAGCCATGCCTGAACGAACGTGTTCGGAAAACCCTCACCGGAAGCTTCGCTCGTGTTGACGAACAGGTGGGCCGATTCGAGCAATCGATTGACCTCTTCCACCGGCAACGAACCGAGATATGACAAGTTGCCGACCTCAGAGGCGGTCTGCACAAGCTGTGCGTACGCGGGATCCTGCACGTCACCGACCATCACGAACCGCACGTCGCTCATCGATCTCATGTCACGCGCTAACCTGATGAACAACTCAGGGCGCTTGCGCGCCTTGATATTGGCCACCCACAACACCGTCTTGATCGACGCTCCCTTGATCGGGTCGGGCGGGACCGGGTGGAAGTTCTGAATCACACGTGAGCTACCGCGGCCGTAGTGCTTCCGCAGCAATTCGTCCTGGTATTGCGCCTGCGCGATGATGACATCGGCGCGCCTCAGGCCGTACTCATAGAGCGGGCGTTCGAGCTTCTTTGGCAGCTTGCTCCACGAAGTAGCCCTGAAAGGAGTCACGTCCTCGATATGAGCGATGTGGTAGATCAGTCGTTTGCCATACTTGCGGCAGTACGCCGCGGCAAAGCCTACGAACGGCGAACTCACGCGCGTGTAGACGACATCGGGTTGCGTCTTCTCGAGCAATTCCCTGACCGAAAGATAGTCGGCAGCCTTGAAGTAGCGGCCGAGAAACCGCGGCGAGCGCGTGCGGAATATCGGGGTGCCCTCTTCCTCGCTCATCTGAGTATGGCGGCAGATCATGTAGATCTCGTGTTTCGTCTCGCGCCTCAGGTACTCCATGATGTAGCGCACCTGGATCTCGGCTCCGCCGAGGGTACCGCTCCAGTGCGAGAGCATGAGGAAGCAGATCTTCATGGATCGCTGCGGGTCAGAGCGGTGCCAGCGGCGCGTTCGCAGGCCGCACGAGATACCGCGCGGCGGGTATAGACGAGCCGCGCTCGTAGAAGTCGATCCCGAAGCGTTCGAGAATGCCGTAGGCTGCGTCTTCCTGCTCCGGCGATACCTGCTTTTTCCAGCGCTGGATCAGCCACTCGCGGTTCTCACGCAGCTTTGCCGGGTCCCGCAATACATTGCGCGAATCGGCACCCGACTTGGTCGTCGAGTTTGAAGCACGAAACACCGCCTGCACCATCGCAGGCTTGTCGTGGAGGTCCAATCGCGCCGCGAGTACGTCGATCACGGACTGCGGATCCACGACCAGTTGCTCGTAGCCCAGCACCAGCCAGCCAGCCTTCCTCTGGCGCAGAGGCAAGACATTCTGCAGACACCAGTCGAGCACTGCCACTTCGAACGAGGAACCTGTTGCGATCAGGTGGCGTGCAAATGCGAGCTGCTCTGCGGAGAAATGCTCGCTGAAGGGCGGAACGAGAAACGACTGCAGTCGTGGGCATTCCTCGCGCGACAGCGCCACAGGTATCGGGTGGCGCAGCAGCACGATGACGTGCGCGTCCAGCCTGCCAGCAAACCAGTCGATGTCGTCTTCACAGGCGAACAGGATCTTGTAGAGGATCCGGTCAGTAACGAGATGCCAGAACTCAGAGAACGGCGTTTCGCGTTTGAAGCGCAGGTCGCTGTCGCGGCCGTCCTCGAACGCCTTCAGGTAGTCGGCCATCCGCTCCCGATTCTGCGGCTGCAGCAGGCTTTCCCAGGTGTTGAATCCGAGCGTGTCGCGCACGACAGGCACCCGCAGATTGAACGGCTCGTTGACGATCTTGAAAGGTCCCTGTGTGGCAAGGATTTCGGCGAGCCAGGTGGTGCCGCTACGCGCCGTGGAGAAGATGATGATGTTCTTCCGGTGCCCCTGCCGGTGCCAGCTGCACTGATGCTTGATCCAGTTCTTGATCAACGGCCTTGACCTCTCATATGGCCCTCAGACATTCCCGTTGTCAGTCGGCACGTGTGGGTATCGTGCACCGTCGCCGACCGCCTTGTCGTCAAGCAGCGAGTCGATGATCCCGACGATGCGGGCGCGCACACGAGCGCTCGTGTACAGGTCGCATGCCCTGGCGTGATTGGTGGCCGCCATCCGTTCGCGCAGCGGCGAATCCGTTGCCAATTGCCGCAAGTACCCGGCAAAGTACGCCGGTCCTGTCTCATCCGTCAGGAATCCGTTCTCACCGTCGGTGACTACATCTGGAACGCCGCCGACCCTGCGGGTGACGATGGCCATCCCATAGAGCATGGCCTCGAGAACCACGTTGGGCATGCCCTCTCCATGCATGGTCGGGAACAGGAAAACATGCGAAGACGCCAGCAACCGGTCACGCTCTGCGCCGCGAACCACGCCCGGAAAATGCACGTCACGAATCCCCTGCGCATGAACGCGCCGCATGAGCCGGTCACGCTCGGGCCCGTCACCCGCCATGATCAACTCGAGCTCGACTTCTGGCAGCTGCTCCTGCGCCATGGCGAATGCGTCGATCGCGACCTCTGCGCCCTTCGATGCCACCAGGCGCGCCATGAACAGCACCCGCAGAGGCTTCGTGTCCGCAAGCTTGCGCTCGAGCGAGAACGCCGAGAGCTGATCGTCGTTGGCTACCGTCGATTCGATCCAGAACCGGCTCGAGGCATTCACACCCAACTGCAGTAGTTTTTCGCGGAACACCCGACCGAGCACGATGAAGTTCTCGACCTTGCGAAACGAGGCACGGAAAATACGCTGAGCGAAGCCGGGACGTGCAATCTGGGCTTCCATGTCCTCGGACCATCCACGAAAAAAGACGACGACGAGTCGTTTGCGCAGCATCGCCAGCCAGCAGAACACGGCATCGCGGTAGTACGAGTTCGGATTCAGCGATGGATTGATCAGCACAAGCCGATAACGGGACAATCTCGACCAGAACCGGACGTAGTTGCACAGCAATCGCCAGGCCAGGGCCGGGGCAGACTGCCGCACCGGACTCGTGACGAAGAAGTAGTCGATTCGGGAGTCGTGCCCCGGAAGGTCGAGCGCCTGATAGTAGTTCTCGACGCCACCGACGGTGCGCAAGTCCGGTGTGAGGACGAGAATTCTTGCCGCAGCCTGCATTGGCACGATCAGCGGCTCGGATGCCGCGCCAGATTGCGAGCGGCAGCAGGGCTTGATTGGGGAGGGCGGACCGGGACCGGCGGGCGATTGACAATATCAGCCGTCAAGGTGAACGCTTCTTGCTGCGAGGGAATCGATCCCGCAATCTAATGGAATTTCCCGCACGCGTCGCCATCGTTTTGCACTGCCGGTTTGGCTACGTGAGCGTGGACTGCACGAGCGATCCCGGCCAATCACGCAGTTCACACTAGACTCGGTAAATACCCCCATCCTGTCCTTCTCCCCCTCGTTGGGGGATTCCGTCGAACCTCCCCCGCATTGGCGGGGAAAGGGACGCGTATACGCACTATCGAAATGATTGTGACGGCTTTGCCAATAGGCCGGTTCCATCCCCTCCCCGCAACGCGGGGGAGAGACAGGGTGGGGCTCTTCGTTGAGAGTCAGCGTACGGGAGGAACCAGTTGCTACAGTGCCATCAGGACCTTGAAGCCCAGAGCCCCCTGCCAATGCCCCTGCCCATCGCCCATTTCCTGGTCCCGCAGATGCGCCATGAACTGCTGCTTGCCCGGGTCGCGGACTCCGTGCAGGAACTGATCCTGTTTGGCGCGGTGTTTGCGCTCGCATGGACTGCGCGACGTTTCTGGCAGCGCGATCGGAGACCTCCACCACTGAATCATGACGTTCGTCCGCAGGCAGAGCGCGTCGCGGCTTGGTACGATGCGTGCGTCGACGCGGCGTCGGGTGCCGCACGATGTTGCGTGAGCCAGCCAGCTTTCCGCCGCGACGAAGTCTGTTGGAAGGTGCGTTCCGCCTCGGTCAAGGCGCCCCTTAACAAGCCGTAGAGGATGGCTATTCAGTGAATTTGTCAGTGTTCGGACTGGGGTACGTTGGTGTCGTATCCGTTGCCTGCCTGGCCCGTGATGGGCACAGCGTCCTCGGGGTCGACCCGAACCGCACCAAAACCGACCTGGTGAACTCGGGAAAGAGCCCTATCATCGAGCCGGGCCTGGAAGAACTGCTTGCCGCAGGTGTGCGCGACAAGCGCATCAAGGCGACCGAAGACTATGCCGCGGCTGTCGCACACGCCGACGTCATGTTCATCTGCGTTGGTACGCCGGGACATCCGAACGGCAGCCTCGATCTCGGCTATGTCCGTCGCATTTCGCAGCAGATCGGCGAGACGCTCGCAAAGGTTTCCGAGTTCAAGGTCGTGGTGGCGCGCAGCACCATGCTGCCGGGGTCGATGGAACGCATCGTGATTCCGACGCTCGAAGAAGCCTCCGGCAAGAAGGCCGGCAAGGACTTCGGTGTCTGCATCAACCCGGAATTCCTCCGCGAAGGCACGGCGATCTACGACTACGATCATCCACCCAAGACGGTGATCGGTGCATCGGACGAACGCACTGCGGCCCGGGTCAAGGAAATCTACGCTTCGCTCAGCGCACCCATGCTCGTGACCGATCTGCGCACCGCCGAAATGGTCAAGTACGTCGATAACTCATGGCACGCGTTGAAAGTAACGTTCGCCAACGAAGTGGGCCGCCTGTGCAAGGCCATGGATATCGACGGCCGCGAGGTCATGCGGCTGTTCTGCCAGGACACCAAGCTGAACATTTCACCAGCCTATATGCGACCGGGTTTCGCCTTCGGTGGATCGTGCCTGCCAAAGGATGTGCGTGCCCTGACATACCAGGGACGTCTGCTCGACGTCGATACGCCGGTGCTGTCGTCCATACTCGCCAGCAACCAGGTGCAGATTGCCCAGGCGCTGTCGATGATCAATGCCACCGGCAAGCGTCGCATTGGCCTCATGGGGCTGAGCTTCAAGGAAGGCACGGACGATCTGCGCGAAAGTCCCATCGTCACGCTGGTCGAGCAGCTCATTGGCAAGGGCTACGAGCTCACGATCTATGACCGCAACGTCAAGCTGGCCAGCCTCATCGGTGCCAACAAGGATTACATCCTGAATCACATCCCGCACATCGGACGACTGCTGGTGGAGGACTTCGCGACGCTCGACGCACAGTCCGATGTCATTGTGATGGCTACTGGCGAGAAAGGGTTCGGCGACCTCGTGCGCGCCACCAGCGCCCCGGACAAGCCGGTTGTCGACCTGGTCGGTATCTGGAAGCTCCCGGGCCAAGAGCCAGCGATGTCACACTATGACGGCATCGCCTGGTAAGCCGCGTCGCGTCCTCATCATCGTCGAGAACCTCCCCTGCCCCTTCGACCGCAGGGTCTGGCAGGAGGCGCTCGCGTTGCGCGCCCATGGATATGAGGTCAGCATCATCTGTCCGAAGGGTCGTGGCTACGATCAGTCGCACGAAGTCCTTGAGGGCATTCACCTCTATCGTCATCCGCTGCCGGTCGAAGCCGATTCGGCCATCGGCTACGGTCTCGAATACACGCTGTCGCTGGCCATGGAGTTCATGCTGGCATTGAGGATCGCGTTCACGCGCGGCTTCGATGTGATCCACGCCTGCAATCCGCCGGACACCATCTTCCTGATCGGCTGTTTCTTCCGCCTGTTCGGCAAGCGGTTCATCTTCGACCATCACGACATCAATCCAGAACTCTACGAAGCGAAGTTCGGCCGGCGCGATGTGTGGTACCGGCTGCTGTGCCGCCTGGAACGCTGGACGTTCCGCACCGCCCACGTGAGTATCGCGACCAATCAATCCTACCGACGCGTCGCCATCGAGCGTGGCGGCATGGACCCCTCGCGTGTATTTGTCGTACGCAGCGGGGCAGACCTGTCGCGCGTCCGGCTCTCGCCGCCGCGCGACGAACTGCGCCGGGGTAAACGCTATCTCGTCGGCTATGTAGGCGTCATCGGCAAGCAGGAAGGCCTGGATCTTCTGCTGCAGTCCGTTGCTTTCATGCGCAACTCACTGGGACGCAACGACGTGCAGTTCACGATCATCGGTGACGGCACAGAGGTCGCGGTCCTCAAGCAGATGCGCGAACAGTTGGGCCTTCAGGACTGCGTGGAGTTTGCCGGCCGCGTGCCGGACAAGGATCTGTGGGAAATCCTGGGGACCGCCGATGTATGCGTGAATCCCGATCGCGCGAATGAGATGAACGACAAGTCGACCATGAACAAGATCCTCGAGTACATGGCGTTGTCCAAACCCATCGTTCAGTTCGACCTGACGGAAGGGCGTTTCTCAGCCGGCGAAGCCTCCGCGTATGCACGCCCCAACGACATCGAGGATTTCGCCCGCCAGATCTGCGCATTGCTGGATGACCCGGAGCGCCGGGCATACATGGGTGCGATCGGCCGCAAACGGATCGAGGACGATCTGGCGTGGCACCACCAGATCCCGCCGCTGCTCGCCGCCTACGACAAGGCGTTCAAGTGACCGGAACGTAGCCGAGCCGGTCCGCGGCGCTTCAGGCCCGCGGCTGCGGATTACTTGCTGTAGTAGTCTTCGACGATCTGGTCGGATCGATTGACGATGATGCCGGCGACGGAGTGCTCGCGAAGCACCTCCACGGCGCGCGTCAGCATGTCCCGCTTGGTCCTGCCCACACCGACCACCAGGAAGGTGGAATCGATACGCGGCGCGATCACCAGTGCATCATCGGTCGACAGCACCGGGGGCAGATCGATGATGATGACCGGGTTGGCCGACCGACGGTGGATATAGGTCAGCAACTCTTCCAGGCGATGGCTCGCGAGCAGTTCGGACGCGTGCTCGGTCGTGGACGCACAGCCCGCGATGGCGAGATGCTCGATGCCGATCTGGAAGAACATGCGATCCAGCGATGTCCCTTCCGAGAAATAGCGCACCAGGTCTCCAGGGGGCGTGACCCCCAGATAGGAACAGACGCGGGGATTGCGCATATCCAGGTCCAGCAGGAAGACCTGGTTGTTCCTTTCCCGGGCTATGGAAATCGCCAGGTTGATCGCTGTAACGGTCTTGCCTTCGCCCGCCCCGGGGCTGCTGATGCCAAACGTCGTCCAGCCAGCGGAGCGAAAGCGCTGCAGAACGCGCGTACGGATCATGCGATAGGCGGTCGCCGCGGTGGCTGTTCGCTTGTCCACGAGGCTTTCCGGGACCAGCAGGCGATGCTCCATGCACGACGCCGGGTCGTACGGGAGAGACACGGGCTGGATGGGTTCCAGTCCTGACTGCTGCCGCACCTCCGGGGGGGTCGCGACATCGGAAACGGGCACCGTATCCCTGGCGGACAATGGCATACGGATGCCCGTCACCGAGTCGGCCGGTGTCTGATCAGCGGCCTTGCGGGCCTGCTGGAGTTTTTTCGCCCTTTCGAGGGCAGCCTGGATAGTCATCGCAACCTGCAGTCCGAACGTCTATTCGTCGACGGGAACCGTCACACCCGCTGATGCACTGAATCTCGAGTCCGCCGTAGCGACTGTATAGCCAACTATCGCGATGGCGAGAAGATAGACTGCGGAAAGTGAGCCCAGCATCACAAGACGCCGGTGCCGATCCTCCGCGTTCAGGATGGGGGGAACACCGCCAATGATCGGAAGATTGGTGATTTCGGCCAGATCCGCAGTACTGCGCACGTTCGGATCCATCACATCCAGCCACACCGCCAGCCCGACTGCAATTCCGGCGCCCAGCACGATGCCCAGCAGGATGAAGCCCAGTCGGTTGGGGCTGAAGGGTGTGTCAGGGGCATACGGTTCCCGGATGACGGTAAACCGCTCGCCAAGCGTTTCGCTCTCGGTCTCGAGATTCTGAGCCAGCTCGGCGTTGCGCAGCTTGGCCTGGATCTCGTTGTACTGGACTTTGGCCGCTTCGAAGTCGCGCATCATCTGCATCAGGTCTCGCTCGACCGTCGGGGTCGACGACAGCCGGCGCTGGAGATCGGCAATCTGTGCGCGTGTCCTGCCCTCGGCAGCCCGCAGAGCCACCAGTTGGCGCTGTTCGGCCTGATGCTGACCGGATACCGCAAGGTAATCGGGATTGTCCGGCACCGGCAGACCGCTGCCGCTCGAAGCTTCGCCGATACGCGCAGCCAGACCCTCAATGGCGCGTTGCAGCCGCTTGATGTCCGGATGGTCAGGCGTGTAGCGCTGATTCGCTTCCGCCAGCTGGGCACGAAGAGTGGCGAGTTCGATGCGCGGATCGGTCACCGTTCCCACCAGCGTTTGGGGAATGGCATTCATCTGCACCCGCAACATCGCTTCCCGATCTTCGGCAGCACGGATCTGCTGCTGCACGGAGTCCAGGTCGCGCTGTGCGCGATCCAGCGTCATTTCGTTGCGCACCATGGCTTCCGGCATGGCATCGCCATGCTTCTGCTTGAAATCCGCGAGCTTCTGGTCGTACTCGCGAATCGTCTTGAGCAGCGAGGACGACTGCTCCTTCAGGAAGTCCGAAGCCTGTGCCGCAGCCTCTGCGCGCGTCCGCCTGTTGTAACTGGTGAACAGCGTGGCCAGTCGTCCGGCCATTGCCGCCGCCACGTTCCTGTCGGAGTTGCTGTAGTACAGGTTGAAGGCATTGGACTGGTCGAGCGGCGCCAGCGTCACAGGATCCACGCGCTCGATCTGCGTGTCCGCGTCGATCTGGCGCACCTTCTCGCTCGGGCTCTCGATCTCGGGATAGGGATCCAGCTCCTTCAACATCTCAAGGAGCTGCTCCTTGGCCATGACACGGCGCTGGACGATTTCGATCTGCTGGTAAGCCAGGGGATTCACCGTGGACTGAATCAGCTCGGAAGAGACGCTGGAACCTTCGATGAGGATCGTCGCGGTCGCCCGATACTGAGGCGTAATCGTGTAGGCAAGCAACAGCGCCAGGAAAATGATCGCCGGAGTCACCACGGCAAAGACATACCAGCGACGGCGAAGCAGTCCCATGTAATCGACTTTGGTATCTGCAGCTTGATTCATATGCGCGCGAAAACTTCGATCCTCGAATGCATTACAGCGGTGGCGGTCCCAGCCCGCGGAAACTGATTCCGATCATGAGCTGGTGATCGTCGGCCCTGGTATCGTCCGCCTGGAATTTCTGATGGGTGTACTCGTAGCCCGCAACGACCGACCAGCGCGGAGTCAGCGCATATTGCAGATCCAGTTCGACACGACCGTAGGTTTCTTCGTCCTGGTTCTGCTGGGCACTGACCGATTCGTCCCGCATCACGCGCATCGCGACCAGGGCGCCAAGCCGTTGCGAGAGCTGCCGGTCGTACTGGAATCTGACTTCATCGCTGGTCACCTTGCCGCCGCGGGTACTCGGACGCAGGAACCGTCCTGCCGCCATCCGCCATTCGCTGACTTCGGAGCCCTTGTGGAAGGCTTCGACGTTGGCGCGCCACCGCGTGACCTCTTCCTTACCCCCGGCGACCGTGGTGTCGTCGTCCAGCGTATTGCGCTGGACAGCGGTGTCGATCTGCACGCCCGACTGCTGCGTCCATTGATACCGGAAGTCCACGGCAATACCGTAGGCATCTGTCTGACGATGATCGGCAGTTTCCTGACTGGACACTGTCGGGCCGATTCCCATCATCCACCGCTCCGTCAAACGCCACGTCACGAAGCCATCGACCGACCAGTAGTCATAGCCCTCTTCGTCGGTGGTTTTTTTTTCGTATTCCACCGACTCCGCTACTGCCCGCATACCGATGCCGATGCGAGGGGTCATCTGGAACATGTAACGGGGACGCAGCTGGATACGCTCGCGCGTATCCTGGGTCACCCTGCCACCGGCACCGGCGGTCGGATCGTCCGGATCAAAATCGTCGAATCCCGCCGGGGGCAGTTCGCCCTCATACACATCCTCTCGACGGTAGCGCCCGGTGATGTCGAATTGCGTTCGCTCGCCGACGAATCGCGTACGGTAATTCAAATACTCGTCTGTGCCGTCCGGATCGATATCGGTCGCGCCACTGACTTCGCGAAACCGAATCATTGGTACGAACCTGGTGTCCGACCGGGGTGTACGATAACCGAGTGTGGCCTCCAGCTCGACGATGTAGCTGGTGGTGTCCTCTTCGTCGGCAGACACCGTGTCCATGCCGCGGTTGGTGTTGTACTCGACGCCGCCGCGCACGGCTGGCGTGAAGTAGCCTTCCGCGAATGCCGGCCCGGTAACCATGGCCAGCAGCAGGATCCCGAAGTTGCGGCTTTTCATCATGTATCGCTTCCCTGTCTTCAAGGAACGATCACGACGTCGCCGCTATTCAGGAACACGTTCTGCTCGATGTTCTTGCCGCTGACCACGTCATCCATCCTGAAGCGAAGCGTCTGCTGCTGACCCCGGTTGTTGCGCAGGATCAGGATATCGTTTCCCTTGGCGAAAGGCGTCATACCTCCGGCAAGGCTCAGCGCCTGAACCACATTCAGCTGCGGATTCATAAGGTAGGAACCTGGTCTCTGCACCTGTCCGATGACGTACATCCGGTTACCTTCCAACCCGGTGACAGACACCGTCACAACCGGCTCGGGTATGTATTTCTTCAGGAGACCTTCGATGTCGACGCGAACCTCGTCGACGGTTCGGCCAACAGCACCGATCTCACCCGCCAGTGGAAACGTGAATTTGCCATCCGGCCGGATGATTACCGTGCGCTGCAACTCCTCTTCTTTCCACACCGAAACCTCGATCTGATCTCCAGCGTGCAGCTTGTAGTCGGGCAACACCTGTGCCTGCGCTGACATGAAGAACCCGAATGCCAGCACGCCGAAGAGTTTCGCAAAGATCCAATGTCGAAGCGTTAGACCCAGCACAAAGCACCTCTCTCTGTCCCGCCACGAGGAATCACCGACAAGAGTCCGCGGAAACGCTAAGCCCAACCTGCCGGCGTGCAATTCAAGTTGCCCGCCGGATATCGGCGATGACATTTTTTCAATGTAGCACACGCCTGTTGTCTGCTGTTTACCGATGCCCCGCGTCTGATTTGTTGCTGACAGACTTTGGTTTCCGATCGAAGCATTGCACATGTCGACCAGCTAATAGGCCTTTCGATCGGTAAGGACTCTCACTGCCGTCAAGGCGAGGATCTTGATATCCAGAGCCGGCGACCAACGCCGGAGATATTCCAGATCGTAGTCAACGCGGGCCTGCATGTCTCTCAGCGCCAGCGTCTCGCCGCGACACCCATTGACCTGCGCCAGCCCGGTAATGCCGGGCAGGACCTTGTGACGGATCATGTAACCCTTGATGAGCCGGCGATATTGTTCGTTG
Source organism: uncultured Steroidobacter sp. (assembly GCA_964492345.1). Taxonomy (GTDB): domain Bacteria; phylum Pseudomonadota; class Gammaproteobacteria; order Steroidobacterales; family Steroidobacteraceae; genus Steroidobacter. Next base: position 14,558 of record CAZBKC010000016.1, read on the forward strand.
TGCGCAATCGCATGCGGACGTGGTCCCACCAGACTCATCGTTCCCTGCAGCACATTGAAAAGCTGCGGCAGCTCATCCAATGACGATTGGCGCAGAACCCGCCCCAGCGGCGTAATCCGGTTGTCGCCGCGACGGGCCTGAACGACATTTTCTCCATCCTCCAGTACGGTCATGGAGCGGAACTTGTAGATGTAGATTTCCCGGCCATCCAGGCCGTAGCGACGCTGGGCGAATATCACAGGCCCGGGCGACGAGAGCTTGACTGCGATTGCGATACCCAGCATGAGGGGTGCAAGCATCACGAGAATTCCAAAGGCCATCGTCAGGTCGAACAGTCGCTTCACCACACCCCGATACCCATAGAACGGCGTTTCGCACATCGCCACCACCGGAATACCGCTGATGTCACCCGTGCGGGCCTGAATCAGATCGAATGTAAAGAAGTCCGGCACGTAGTAGATGGAGGCGGTGGTGTCCCGTACATCGTCCAGCAGTTCGATAACGCGGGCGACATGACGGATCGGGAGGGCGACGAAGATCACGTCAGTGGAATGGGCCTTCACGAAAGCCGCCACTTCGTTGAGCCGACCGAGCAGGCTGACATCGCCGTTGACCCCGAGACGCTCGCGTCCGCGATCATCGAAGAAACCTGTGACCTTCATCCCCAGATCGGGATTTTCCGACAGCCGCGCCGCGAGGGCTATGCTCGCTTCGTTGCAGCCGGCAAACACAACATGACGAGCGGAACCCGGGCTGCTGATGAGGCGCTTCATGAGCTCATGCAGGGCCAGGGAGACGATGATGAGCAGAACGGGCGTGACAAGCGCCCAGGTAAACGTGACGAGCCGAGAGAAGTCCTCCGAGAACTTCGTTGCGTAACCGATCATGAGGAGGATCACGACCAGCGCTCCCCATCTGAACAACAACGAGAAGACCAATGGAACCCGGCGAACGATCAGTTGTTCTCCCAGATTCCGCGGCGGCTGCATCAAGAGCGCCGACAACACCGCGATCAGCGAGAGCAGAACTCCGTATTTGCGATTGAAGGGTTGCTCGATGACGAACATCACCCCCACCATCGAGGCGACCGACACGAGCGGAGGCAATACAACCTGGAGCAGCGATACGAGAGCCACCAGGAACGATCTGCGAAGAACAACGGGCTCATTCATCACGCCACACCCGTTCTAGAGACACATCGATTTTGCGGGCTACGCAAGGAAACGGTGCTGCGCATCAGGTACCTGTGGAAGCCCCAAGGCCGACCAGCGAATATCCGCAACACTCGCCAGTTCATGCTTCCGGCTATCAAAATCAGTTCCCTCCCCGTGCCATTTGGTGGCTTATGTAATACACATTCGGCATCACGACCGTTTCCCACGTCAGCCAATCCATGCAGTGATGCATTAATCGAGCCTGTTTCAGACTATTGCTCGGGGAAACATTGACCGCAATGCGTAGCAATTGCGCTAGTGGACATTGGTCTCAGGGATGAATCGATGCGCAGATGCCGCAAAGTCGCATCCAGCATGGTCATGGAATAATGGTGACAAGCTTGCGCCTTCCGTCAGACTGAACGACAAGAAAAACAGTTCCTTTCACGCATGAATATCCTGTTGCTGGGAGGCGATTCCGATTCGAACCTCGGAGACACGGCGATACTGGCGGCACTCTGCCAATGCCTGAGCGCCGCGGCACGCGAGGTGCGCTTGACGATAACGGGTGAACCGGGGCGAAAGATCCGCCTGCCAGGCGTGGCATCAATCGTTCCAGGCGGACCAGCCGGCATGGGGGCGCTGCTTCATGCAGCGTCACAGCAGCAACTCGTGATTCTGGGCGGCGGTGGACTGTTCCAGGATGACGACAGCCGCATCAAAATGCCGTACTGGGGATCGAAGCTGGCCCTGCTGCGCGCGTTCAACGCGAACCTCGTGGGCCACTGCATCGGCGCTGGGCCGCTGCAGCACACAGAAAGCCGCGTCTTCGCCAGGCTGGCCTGCTGGACAATGAAGTCGGTATCCGTGCGGGATGAGTTTGCGAAAGCGGCTTTGGCGCGCTGTACACGCCAGCCGATCGATGTCGTACCGGATCCGGCTTTCATGCTGTCGCCGGCATCGCCCGCGAACGCGGTTCGCACGCTGCGCGATACGGGTCTGGACCTCAATCGACCCGTGATCGGTGTTGCTCTGCGCCGCTGGTTTCACCGTCGCGGCGGCTTCATACCTCACCGGATTCGCGCGCGTGCGGGTTGGGACCGTAACCACGGCTCATCCGAGATGGACCGCTTGCTGGATTCCATTGCGAAAGCCGTGCGCGCACTGGCCGCCGAAATGGGCGCCAGCGTACTGATGCTGCCAACCTACTGCGCCCCGCACGAGGGCGACGATGTCGTCTGCGAGAGACTTGCGCAACGGATGCCTGACCTTGCCACGGCCGTGCTGCGGCTTGACGACCCCGCTCTCTACAAATCGATCACGGGCAGGCTGGCACTGCTGATCTCGGCGCGGATGCATCCCCTCATCCTCGCCGCCGGAATGGGCACCCCGATTGTCGGATTGGCTTACAACTCAAAATTTCGTGGGCTCTTCTCGCAGCTGGGAATACCGCCGCGCATGCTGTGGCTGGAGGATTCGCTGCAGGAGCCTCTCGAGGCGCAACTGGTATCGCTCGCTCATGAAGCGTTCGCCGATCGATCCGCACTGACACAGCGCGCTCGCGCCTTGGCCGAGGTGACCGCAGCCCGCACAGTCGCTCTTCTCGACCTGGCGACTCCCAGGGTCAAAGCACGCGGTCTATGAGATTGGGATCCGCCTACTGGCGCAGCGACTCCACGGTGGAATCCGCATCGATTCCCGATCTGCAGAGACTTGTTCTGTCCGCGGCGACAGACGTCCCGTTCTATCGCGATCTTTGGCGGCGCGCGGGTGTAGATGTTCGCCAGCTGCATCTGCCTCATGAACTGTCCGCCCTGCCAGTCATTCGCAAGGCCGATTTGCTGGGCGTGCCCATCGAAGAGCGGCTGCATCGGTCGTTTCAGCATCGCCGCTTCGTCACGGAGCGATCCAGCGGTTCTACCGGCCAGCCCTTCGAAATGTGGCTGTCGGGCACGACCATGCGCCGACGCCGTGCGCGGTTCATACGCGCCCTGTTGACGTCGGGGTACTGGCCAGGCCGCAAACTCATGCTCGTCGCGACGCGCAGGGCATCGCCCGCGATGCGACTGCTGCGATGGTTCTACGCCGATCTGAGAGACGACGAGGCGACCCTGCTGCAGACCTACCGCCGGGTCCGGCCCGCTGTGCTGTATGCGCCCCTGAGTTCGCTGCTCATCCTCGCCCAGCAGATCGAACGTGAAGGCGGTCACACCCTGCGACACTCGACCCTGATCAGCAAGGCTGAGCCGCTGCGTCCATGGCATAGCCAACTACTTACCGCCGCCTTGGGGACAAGTGTGACGGACTTCTACGGCATGACGGAACTTGGTTTCGTAGCATTGAGACGTTCTCAGGACCCCTGTTATCGAACACCGCGACGCACGTTCATCCTTGAATTCCTGCCGGTCGAAGGCAGCCCCGAGGAACGACTGATTGTGACGGATCTGTCGAACGCTGCGATGCCGATGATCAGGTACGACACCGGCGACCTGGTTCGCCGCGATTTTTCCCTGCCGGGCGCACCTATCGTCGAGTTCTCGGGCCGCACGGTGGACCGCCTGCGCATGCCGGATGGCACGTGTGTATCGCCGCTGCGCGTCGAAGCTGGTATCGAGGAAATCGAAGGTGTCGAACGCTTCCAAATCGAACAGGCCGGGGATCTGAGCCTGACAGTGGAAATCTGGACGCAGGGACGGGCAGCAGCAGCCGTGCTCCACGAAGTCGAAGCATTCATGCGTGACATCTGCCGCAACGCCCTGCGCGTCACCGTTTCACATCGCCTGGACCGTCCAGGCATCGTCATCGGAGAGAAACTGCGCCCTGTCCGCTCGCTGGCCGACACAAAACAAGAATGAAGATCCTCTCCTTCACCTACGAGTACCCCCCGATCGGTGGCGGTGGCAGTGTCGTGGCAGCTTCGCTCAACGAGACGCTGGTCGCGCAAGGGCACAGCGTCGACGTTGTCACGACGGGCATGCGCGACCTGCCTGAGCGGGAAACCGTTCGCGGCGTGGAGGTACACCGCTTCCGCTGCTGGCGTCGCCATCGCCACTACACGACGGTTCCGGAGCTCACCACGACATTGCTGCCGAGCTACCGGATGGCGGCACGACTTATCCGCGCCAACCGGCCCGACATCATCCATACGCACTTCATCTTTCCGTCGGGCGTCATCGCCTACTGGCTGTCGCGACGCTTCGGGATTCCCTATGTGGTGACCGCGCACGGCTCGGATGTCCCCGGCTACAACCCGGATCGCTTCGAAGGTGCGCACATGGTCCTGCGACCGTTCTGGCGCCCGATCGTCAGGAATGCGGCAGCGCTGATCTCGCCGTCCGAGTTCCTGGCGCACCTGATCAAGCGTTACATCGACATCGACAACATCAAGATCATTCCCAATGGCTACTCGCCTGCCCAGACCCAGGGACTGCCCAAGCGCAAGATGCTGCTGGTGGTGTCGCGCCTGTTTCCCCGCAAGGGCGTGCAGTATTTCATCGACGCCCTGCGAGATCTGCAGACTGACTGGGAAGTGGTGATCGCGGGCGACGGACCGTACCTGCAGGCACTCAAGGAGCGCGCCGAGCGCAACAACATCGCCGTGCGCTTCACCGGTTTCCTGGACAAGGTCGAGTTGCGCAGGCTCTACGAGCAGGCAGGCATCCTGGTCTGTCCGTCGACCCGCGAGAATTTTCCGGTCGTGCTGCTCGAGGCCATGGATGCCGGCTGCGCCATCATCACCACCGACGCACCGGGATGCACTGAAGCCGTCGGTGACGCCGGCCTGATCGTGGAAGCCGGCAATCCGTGGCAGATCCATAACGCCGTCCGCAGTCTCATCGACGACGACGCACGACGTGCCACCCTCTCGCAGCGCGCCCTCGATCGATCGGGTGCGTTCCGCTGGTCCGCGATCGCAGAGGCGTACATGTCGGTATTCGCGTTCGTGGTGAGCAGGAGCGCTACGCCGCCCGCAGAGAACCTGAGCGACACCATCCGCATGCGGCGCCTGGAACTCGCCGAATCGCAATCGCGCCGTCCGGGCGACGCTGCCTGATTCGTGGCCCGGATGCGGCGGGCATCGATCGATGAACGAGAGCGCCTTCGAGTACCTTCGGCCACTGATCGCACCCCTTTCGCTGCGACTCATCCGGCTGACCGGGGACATCCGTTGCGGGGGCCGGACGCTGTCCGTGCTCTACCTCGGCATCGGACGCAATCTCGGCTGGCTGAGCCGCCTGTTGTTCGCCGATGCGCCGGCCAC
>CAZBKC010000017.1:0-3268 GCA_964492345.1 uncultured Steroidobacter sp.
GTTCAATCAAGCACTTACTCCCTTGATACCCCTCGAATCCGCCAAGACCGGCTAGGCCGCTTCTATCTCGCCGGGGTGAATATCAAGCTGTGAGGCAGCGGCGGCGAGGCTGATCCAGCCTTGCCGCCTCAATGAAGGCCAGTCAGTTCGCCCAGAACGTGACCGCGACGGGTTTCGGCACGGCGAGCGATGCGCCGGTCGGCGTGAGCCGGCCAGTGGCGCGATCGACGCCGAATACGGTGACCGACCCTGAGCCTTCATTGGCGACGAACAGCCAGCGGCCGCTGCGATCGAGTCCCAGGCTCCAGGGCGTCTTGCCGTCCGAGCCGATGCGCTGGATTTCCTTCAGGATGCCGGTGCGCTTGTCCACGGCGCAGGCCACGATGCTGTCCTGGTCGCCGCGCAGCGTGACGTATACGAAGCGGCCGTCCGCAGACATGGCGATATCGCCGGCGCTTTTCTGGTCGCCCGAATAGTCGGCAGGGTAGGCCGACAGCGTTTGCAGCAGATGCAATCGACCCTTCCTGGCATCCCAGCGATAGGCACGGAATTCGGCCGTCAGTTCGGTGGCGAGATACAGGAATTTTCCCTGCGGATGAAACAGCAGATGTCGTGGGCCGGAACCTGCGGGCAGGGCTTCGTACGGCGGATTCGCCGCCGACAGCGCGCGCGTCGCACGATCGAAGCGGTAGACGAAGATGCGATCGGCGCCGAAGTCCGTCGCGAGCAGATAACGACCGGAGGGGTCGAACCCGACACCGTGCGCCTGCGGCCGGTTCTGGCGTCGATGCGGCCCGGTGCCGTACTGCTTCTGGCTCGACGCCACCGGGGCGAGCCGGCCGTCGGGCTGGACGGGCAGGGCGGTGACGTCGCCGCTGTCGTGATTCGCCACGAACAGCGTCTGCGATTTCCGGTCGAGATCCAGGTGCGTCGCGTCGAGTCCGCCGGCGCCCACTCTATTAATAAGAGTCGGCTTTCCGGAGGACGCATCGATCGTGAAGGCGTACACGTTCGATTCGGTCGCCCGGCCACCGCCGGAATCGGCCACGGCGTACAGCAGCGGACGGTCGGGGTGCGCGAGCAGCCAGGTGGCGCGATCGAGCGGGACCTGCAGGCCCAGCGGTGTGATGTGACCCGTCTTCGTATCGAGACGGGCCGCGTAGATGCCCGGCGGCGCTTCCTGGTTCTGGGCTGCCTCAGCGGCGATGCCGCGAGTGCCGATGTAGACCAGTTCAGTATCCGCATGGGCCTGCACCAGAATCAGCAGCAGGCCCAGTGTCGAAAGGATTTGATTCATGCGTCCTCTGGCGTCAGAGACAGAGGAAGATGGCCGCAAAAGACCGCAAAAAAGATTGCACTTCTTTTATGCGGTCTTTCGCGGCCCTTCTTCATCGCTCGGGATCGACGAACAGTTCTGCGATCTCCATTTTGCGCGGAGTGAGCTGCTGTTTGTAAGCCGTGTCGATCAGCGCCTGAATGGTCTTCTCATTGGCGGCCATGCCATACGGCAATGGATCGTGACCGACGACCTCGCGCAGCTTTGCGTATTTCCTGTCGGACGCGTTGTTCGCGCTCTGCGTATCGAGGCGCTGCAGCCATTCATCCTTGGCCTGCGCGAACGCCTGGTACAGCGACCGCGCGACCCACGGATGCGCGGCCAGCACCGAATCCTTGACGACGATCGTGCCGTGCATCGGATAGATGCCCGTGCGCCGGAACCAGTCGGCTTCGAGTTCTTCGGCGTTCGAAAACAGATCGGGATAGTGCGCTTCGACCGTCTTCCAGCCGCCGGTCGGCGAACCGGAACGGCCCACGCCTGCGTTGCCGTGAAAACCCGCAGCCAGTTCGCCATCGGCCATCATCTCCGCGAGCGAGCGGCCGGGCGGTGTATGGATTACGTTCGACGGCAGCTTGAGTTGCGTCACGTGCTCTTCGTCATCCACGACCCACGTGACCTTTGACGAATCCAGACCGTACTCGTCGATCAGCACGGCGCGTGTCCACACGCCGGTCGTCACCGAGTAGGCACGCACGCCGACCTTGCGGCCTTCGAGATCCTTCGGTGTCCTGATGCCGGAGTCGGGGCGAATCAGCAGGCCGGCGTGATGGAATCGTCGCAGCACGAAGATCGGCAGCGCAACGAACGGGGCGCCGCAGGCGCGCGCAATGATGTAGGTGGTCGGCGCGAGTTCGCAGACATCGAACTCGACCTGCCGGACCATGCGCCGGAAGGCGGCGATCTGCGGCTCGACAGTGATGATTTCGGCGTCGACGCCTTCGATGGGAATCGAACCGTTCCTGACGGCGGCGGTGTGCGGGTAATCCGCGACGGCGATGGTCAGACGAACCCTGGAAGCCAAGGGAATTCTCCTGTTCGACAGAGTCTGGGGGTATGCGGCAACAATGCCCCGGCTGCCGGGCCGATGCGAAATCAAAAGGCGCCCGAGGGCTATAAGTTTTCTGCTCCTGCTGCCGCAGCGGGATAACACCGACGGCGAAGACTTATAGACGGCACTGCAAATTCAATGTCCCATTTCCGACCGGATGCTTTACGTTGCTGCGGGCGTCGGCGGCAAGCCGTGTCGATGCATCCTGAAACGAACGTAACGGACAAGCCATGATCATCGATTGTCACGGGCATTTCACGACGGTGCCCAAAACCCTGCATGCCTGGCGCGAGAAGCAGCTCGCCAACGCCAACGATCCGGCGAACCAGCCCAAGGCCAGCGATCTGAAGATTTCAGATGACGAGATCCGCGCGGCCATCGAGGGCGGTCAGCTCAAGCTGCAGCAGGAGCGCGGCGGCGACCTCACGATCTTCTCGCCGATCGCCGGCCAGATGGGCCATCACCTCGGCAATCAGCAGACCAGCTATGCCTGGTCGGCGCTGGCGAACGATCTCATCCATCGGGTCGTGCAGATGTTTCCCGACAACTTCGCGCCCGTCTGCCAGTTGCCGCAGTCGCCCGGCGAATCGCCGGCGAACTGCGTGCAGGAACTGCGGCGCTGCGTCGAAGAACTCGGATTCGTGGGCTGTAACCTGAATCCCGATCCATCGGGCGGTTACTGGAAGGACACGCCGCTGACGGACCGCTCGTGGTATCCGCTGTACGAGGAAATGGTGCGGCTCGACGTGCCGGCGATGATCCATGTCAGCGGCTCGTGCAACCCCTGCTTCCATGGCACGGGCGCGCACTACATCAACGGCGACACGACGGCGTTCATGCAGTTCCTGCTGTCGGATCTGTTCAAGGATTTTCCGACACTG
>CAZBKC010000017.1:3278-19888 GCA_964492345.1 uncultured Steroidobacter sp.
CTGCGCTTCGTGATCCCCCATGGCGGCGGCGCCGTGCCGTATCACTGGGGCCGCTATCGCGGACTCGCGCTCGATCAGAAGCGCGAGATCGAGTCGCTGCTGCCCAACGTGTACTTCGATACCTGCGTATATCATCATCCGGGCGTCGAACTGCTGACGAGCGTCGTTCCCGTGGACAACGTGCTGTTCGGTTCGGAGATGATCGGTGCGGTGCGCGGCAAGGATCCGGACACGGGCGAGTTCTTCGACGATACCAAGAAGTATGTCGATGCCTGCGAGCACCTGAGCGCGGCGGATCGCCGGAAGATTTTCGAAGCCAATGCCCGCCGCGTGTATCCGCGCCTCGATGCGCGGCTGAAGCAGTGCGGCAGATAGAGAAGACGTTTCACACAGAGATCACAGAGAACACAGAGTAGAGAACACAGAGTAAAGAGGAAATTCCCTTCTGACTCTGTGTTCTCTGTGTGAAATTCCTGTTTCTGGATCGAGGAGAAAACGTGTCAGACCTTCCGCGCCTCAACGGCATCATCCGCGCCTGGGAACAGGGGCGTCCTGCGTACGCGTCCTTCGCGCCGCCGGGGCGTCGCTCGGCGATCGAATTCAGCCAGGGTCCTTATGACGGGGTCGTGTTCGAGATGGAACACAACTCGTGGGATCCGAACGAGCTCGAGGACTCGCTGCAGTACCTGCTGAATCGCAAACAGATCCTGGAGCAGGGTTCGCTGGCGCCGAAGGTGACGCCGGTCGTGCGCATTCCTGCCAACGGCGGCGAAAACAACCAGTGGCTGGCAAAGCAGGCGCTGGATCGCGGCGTGTACGGCGTCGTCTGGCCGCACGTCAGCACGGTGGAACAGGCCTACAACGCCGTGTCGGCATGCCGTTATCCGCGGCCGAAGACGGCGCCGTTCTACGAGCCCATCGGCGTGCGCGGCGACGGCCCGCACACCTGTTCGCGCTACTGGGGTCTGTCGCAACAGGAGTATTACAACAAGGCCGACGTGTGGCCGTTGAACCCGAATGGCGAGGTGCTGGTGTTCCTGATGATCGAAGACGTGCAGGGTGTTGCCAACCTCGACGAGATCCTGAAGAACGTACCGGGCATCGGCTGCGTGCTGATCGGCGAGGGCGATCTCAGCCAGGAGCTGGGTTTCCCGCGCCAGTACGATCATCCGGTCGTCAAGGAAGCGATGGGCCAGATCGTCGCCACGTGCAAGAAGCACAAGATGCGCGTCGGCCATCCGCACGTGACCAGCAAGAACGTGCAGGCGGTTCTGGAACAGGGCTTCAATTTCCTGATGGCCTCGCCGGTGAAGAGCTACGCGGCGGTCGAGAAGGCCCGGGAGATTGCGGGCGGTTAGACTTTATCAGCGCACTTCGCGCTTCCCGATCATCCCCGCAGCAGAAACTTATCGCGCCACACGCTGTTTCAATTTTTTCCCGCCCTGCCTCGCACCGGAGAATCCTGCCATCTACCACAGCGGCACAGATCCACACCATGGCAGCCCGTTTCGTCGACATCCATCCCCACATCGTTTCCGATGACGACGGCAGGTATCCGCGTGCGCCGCTGTTCGGCGTGCAATCCGACTGGTCGAAGGAGCGGCCGGCGACGCTCGACATGCTCATCGCCGAGATGGACGAAGCCGAAGTCGACAAGGCAGCGATCGTGCAGTCGTCGACCTGCTATGGCTTCGACAACTCCTATCTCGTCGACGAGATCAGGCGGTTCCCGGGGCGCTTCACTGCCGTCGGCTCGGTAGACATGCTGCATCCGGAAGCGCCCGATCAGGTGCGTCAGTGGGTCAGGCGTGGCGTGACGGGTCTGCGTCTTTTTACGGGGGGCAGTACCAAGGCCTTCGATCCGAGCACGCTCGACGACAGGCGTTCGTTCCCCACCTGGCAGTTGTGCAACGAAATCGGCCTCTCGATGTGCATCCAGACGGATCCCATCGGGCTCGCGCAGGTTGCGGGGCTGGCGAAGCGCTTTCCCAAGGTCAACATCATTCTCGATCACCTGGGCCGTCCCGACGTGACCGACGGTCCACCGTACAAGAAGGCATCGAGCCTGTTCGGCCTCGTGCCGTTCGAGAACATCTACCTCAAGCTGACGCCGCGCATCTTCGGCGACGTGAAGAAGGGCGAGGCGTCTGCCGAGACCTTCTTCCCGAAACTCGTCGAAGCGTTCGGCAGCAGCCGTCTCGCGTGGGGTTCGAACTATCCGGCCTCGGAAGGCCGGATGAGGGACAACCTCGCCAAGGCGAAGGCCTGTCTGGCATGCCTGTCGGCGCAGGACCAGGAATGGATCTTCGCCCGGACGGCACAGCGGCTCTATCCGGCGCTTGCTTGAGAGAAATGGAGAGCCGCAAAAGGCCGCATAAAAGAAAACATGTAAATGAATGGAAGAATCTTTCTTCCTTCCGTTCCCCTTGTTTTTCTTTTATGCGGTCTTTCGCGGCTCTTCTCCCTGAACTACTGACCAGAGGCCGATGCTCCGATGCTCAAGCTGCGAACCAATCTCCAGGACTATCCGCAGGTCGCGGCGCTCAAGGATGGCCGCGTCACATCGCCGGTGGTGACGCTGGACTTCTGCGGTCCGAAGGTCGCGCACAACGGGTTCAAGGACCTCTTGCGCAACAACAAGTACGACGCGAGCGAACTGGCGATCGTCACGTATCTGCAGGCGAGGGCGTACGACAAGCCGTGGGTGCTGATCCCGGCACCTGTGCATGGTCGCTTCCAGCATCACTGCGCCGGCTACAACATCGAGTTCGGTGAGCTGAGTCCCAGGGACATCGAAGGCCGCCTCGTCGGCGTCCGCACCTACGCGCAGACCACCGGCCTGTGGATTCGCGGCGTGCTGCAACACGAGTACGGCGTGGATCTCGACAAGGTCACGTATCTCACGGTCGACGAAGGGCATCTCGCGGAGTACCAGGATCCGCCGAACTGCCGGCGCCTGCCGCCGGGCAGCGACATCGGCGAGATGATGCTCAAGGGCGAAGTCGCCGCGGCGCTGATGGGCAACGATCTGCCGAAGGATCCGCGCGTGCGCACGCTCGTGCCCGATCCGCACCGGGCGGCGCAGGAGTGGTTCCGGCGCGAAGGCGTGGTGCCCATCAATCATCTCTTCGTGGTTCACCAGGACATTGCCCGCAGGAATCCGGACGTCGTTCGCGAGATCTATCGCATGCTGGTCGAGGCCCGCAACCTGGCGCCGGCCGAGGCGACGAAGGACCTGCCGCCGATGGGCTACCAGGCCAATCGCAAGGGCATCGACCTCGCCATCCAGTGGGCCTTCGAACAGAAAATCATTCCGCGCCGTTTTGCGGTCGACGAGCTGTTCGACGATCTGACGGCGTCGCTCAATTGACGCGTACTTTCCGGGCGCGGATCCTTCACGCCTCGCGGGCGGCAGAGAACAGATGATGGCAAGCGGCGAGAACGTGAACGGCGGCCGGATCCTGGTGCAGGCCCTGCAGGCGCAGGGCGTGAACCGGATCTATTGTGTACCGGGCGAGAGTTACCTGCCGGTGCTGGATGCCTTGCACGACGTACCCGAGATTGCTGTCGTCAGCGCACGTCATGAAGGCGCCGCGGCAAACATGGCCGAAGCCGACGGCAAGCTCACCGGCCGGCCGGGCATCTGTTTGGTGACCCGGGGTCCCGGCGCGACGCACGCGGCGATCGGTGTACACACGGCCTTCCAGGATTCCACGCCGATGGTCCTGTTCATCGGCCAGGTTGCGAGCCGCGCCCGCGATCGCGAAGGATTCCAGGAAGTCGATTTCCGCGCGATGTTCGGTCCGCTGGCCAAGTGGGTCGCGGAGATCGACGATGCTGCGCGCATTCCCGAATACGTGGCGCGTGCGTACCGGGTGGCGATGTCGGGCCGGCCGGGCCCGGTGGTGCTTTCGTTGCCCGAAGACATGCTGTCCGCGACGCTCGCCGCGGCACCTGCCATCCCGGCGAGGATCGAAGGCACCGGCTCGGCGCCCACTGCGGCCGATCTGCGTTCCCTTGCCGCGATGATCGAAGCCGCGGCGCGACCGCTGCTGATCGTCGGCGGCACGGGCTGGAGCGACAGCGGTCGTGCCGGCCTGCTGCGGTTCGCGCAGAAGAATGCCTTGCCGCTGGTCGCGAGCTTTCGTCGCCAGGACCTGATCGACAACCGTCACGACAACTATTGCGGTCATCTCGGCCTCGGCGTCGATGCGGCGCTCGCCGAGCGATTGAAGAATGCCGATCTGGTGGTCGCCATCGGCTCGCGGCTCGGCGAGAACACCACCAATGGCTACACGCTGCTCACGCCGCCGGTGCCGCAGCAGAAGCTCGTGCACGTCCATCCCGATCCGAACGAACCCGGGCGCGTGTATCAGCCGGCACTCGCCATTGCCTGCAGCCTCGGCGAATTCGGCGAGGCCGTCGCGGGGCTGACGATCGACGGCGCGGCGCAGCGCGCCGAGGGGCTGCGACAGGCGCGCGAGGCCTACGTGAAATTCAGCACGCCGCCGGCACCTGCCGCCGGCGACTACGTGGACATGTCAGCGGTCGTGGGCTGGCTGAACGAACATCTGTCCGACGATGCCATCGTGGCGAACGGCGCCGGCAACTACACGGTCTGGGTGCATCGCTTCTTCCGCTATCGCAAGGCGCGCACCGAACTCGCGCCCACCAGCGGTGCCATGGGTTATGGCGTGCCGGCGGCCATCGCCGCAAAGCTGCGCCATCCCGATCGCGAGGTCGTGGCCTTCGCCGGCGACGGCTGCTTCCTGATGTATCCGCAGGAACTCGCCACCGCGGCGCAACACGGCGCCAACCTCGTCGTGATCATTGCCGACAACGGCAGCTACGGCACGATCCGCATGCACCAGGAACGGCGCTTCCCGGGACGCGTCGTCGCCACCGATCTCGTGAACCCGGATTTCGTCGCCTTCGCGCGTAGTTGCGGCGCCTTCGCGGAGCGGGTCGAGACGACTCAGGCATTCCCCGATGCCTACCGCCGCGCTGTAGCTGCAGGCCGCCCGGCCGTGCTCGAACTGCGGGTCGATCCGGCCCAGTCCACCCCGACCTTGCGGCTGAAGTGATCGCTGGCGCCCGGTTTCTGATTGGACACTGGTCGGGCGAGCGGGGTACACAGGCGGTAACCACTGCGGGTCCGCAGGTCGATCGGGGGATCGAATGAGTTCGTCAGACTTGGAGAAACGCGAGTTTCCCATCAGCATCCGGCACCTGAAGGTCTTCAACAGCGTCGCGCACCTGAACGGCGTGCGGCGGGCCTCGGATGAATGTCACCTCTCGCAGCCCGCGGTGACGCAGGCGATCGCGAAGCTCGAGGAACAGATCGGTGTGGCGCTGCTGGAGCGACGCGCCAGCGGTACCTATCTCAACGAATTCGGCATCATCTTTCACCGCCGCACGCAGCGTCTGTTCGCACAGTTCGAGCAGGCGCTCACCGAACTCGGCGTGCCCGCCGGGCCGGTGTCGCTCGGCAATCTCGCCGGTCGCATCTCCAAGTCGCAGGTCCGCAGCCTGATCGCCGTCGTCGAAAACGGTTCGTTCGCACAGGCGGCGCGCGCACTGGGCGTGTCGCAGACGTCGCTGCAGCGCGCGGCCCGCGATCTGGAAAAGACGCTGCGCACGCCGCTGTATGCGCAGACCGCGTCCGGCATCGTCGCCACGCCGGCGGCCGCGGAGTTCGCGCGCAAGATCAAGCTGGCACTGCGCGAGATCGACCTGGGCGTCGAAGAAGTCGAGGCGGCGCGCGGCAACATCGGCGGCGAGATCGTCATCGGCGCCATGCTGCTGGCCGGCAGCGTGGTGCTGGCTTCGGTCATCAACGAGTTCGTGTCGAAGTATCCCAACGCCAATGTGCGCATCCTCAACGGCAATGCCGACGACATGCTGCGCTACCTGCGTACCGGCGACGTCGATGTCGTGATCGGCCTGCTGCGCGATCCCGGTTCCGGCGACTTCGTGCACCAGTCGCTGGCGGAGACGCCGTACGTGATCGCTTCGCGGCACGATCATCCGCTGCTGCAGAAGGAGCGGGTGACGTTCGACGATCTGGCCGACTACGACTGGATCATCGGCACGCCCGGCGCGACACGGCGCAATCATTTCGACGAACTGTTCAAGGGCCGCCGGCGTCCGACGGCGCGCATCGCGACCTGTTCGCTGCCGACGGTGCGCCTGTTGCTCACACAGAGCGACCGCCTGACGCTGCTCACGTCCTACGAACTGATCTACGAGGAAGATGCGCTGGTCGCCGTGCCCTTCGGCCAGATCGGACCGGTGCCCTGTTTCGGACTGACGATGCGCAACGACTGGCTGCCGACGCAGCTGCAGGCCAACTTCATCGACCTGATCCAGAAGCGCATCGTCGGCGCGCTCACCCCGACGGTGGCGCTGCAGCGGCCGGCGAGTGCGAAGGGGAAGAAGACGGCGACGGTGAAGTGATTCGGAGCGGCGAAGAAGAGGAATAGCCGCAAAAGGCGCAAAAAGCAGAGGGAGGATTCAAAATCTCTTTTGCGTTTTTTGTGCCTTTTGCGGCCAACTCTCTTCTCTTTGATCTCTTACGTCTTCGCGGACCAGTAGAAGAACCCGAAGCCCTCGCCCGTCCCCGCCTCGGTGCGATAGACCGGCACGTAGTCCACCACGTTCATGCGGAAGTCGAGCGTCGACATCGCCACCATCACGGGCACATAGAGCTTCACTTCCGATGTGCCCGACTGGTACGAACGGTTGTCGATCTGCGCCAGGCCCTCGAAGTCGTAGGTCTCGAAGAGCTTGAGGAAGGTGGCATCGAGCTGTTCGTCGCAGACGAAGTGCGACAGTCCGCCGGAGGCGATGATCGCCACGCGCTTGTCGGTGTCCCAGGACTGGATCGCCTTGAACAGCGACTTGCCGAACTCGATGCTCCTGCGCATCGTCGGCTGGTTCGGCGGATAGAACGTGTTCATGAGGATGGGCACGTTCGGCGGGACGTCGTCCTGCATGATCTGGTGATAGATGAAGGCATAGGCATGCGGCACGGCGTAGCTGTGCGTCTTCATCCAGGTATTCACCGGCCACCGGAAGATTTCCGTCATGTCGAAGCCGTCTTCCTGGAAGGCGCGGATGAGGTGCTGCGCGAGTTCAGGGTTTCCCGGGTACGTGACGTCGTGGTCCGGCGCATACACCGGGCGCTGCGGCGGACCGTTGAAAATGGTGTCGCCCATGAACATCGCGATCGACGGCGACACGTCGATGAAGATCTCCTTCTGGTCCTTGCCGAGGATGATGGCGACGTCGATCTTGTGCTCGCGGTAGACGCGGCGCAGCGCATCGAGCGCATTGCGGCAGCGCTGCAGGCGGGCAGTGCGCTCCTCGAGCGTGTAGTACTGCGCGAAGTTCTCGTGGGCGCGATGGGCGGCCAGTTCGGCGAAGGTCCAAGCCTTGTTGCGGAACCAGAGTTCGTCCTTCTTGCGATCCCGCTCGCCGTCCAGCAGCAGGTCCTCCGCGGATCTGCCGAGCATGCCGCTGTGGGGGACCGCCATGCCTAGAACTATCTGCGCCACAATCTTCTCCTCGCTTCGTTCGCGCCCGGATCGTTGCACACCGGCGTTCCGCGGCGGATCGAAAGCATGCCGGACATCATAAGTTTTGGCTGGCTCTGTTGCCGGTGCCATCCGATTCGAATCGCATTGCAGCCATAAGTAATGTGTGCCCGCCTGATCGCGCCGCTATTCTTCCTGCCCGATCGGGCGATCCATTGATTGACGTGGGTAAGAACGTGGCACTAGCTGAAGAATCCGCACGGGCCGCTGTCGCAACGCCGGGGGCGAAGTCGGTGGCCCCGTTCATGCGCTGGGCATTGCTGGCATTGCTGGCCATGGGGGCGCTGATCGCCTTCGTCGACCGCATCAACATTTCGGCGGCGCTGGCCGTCGATCCATTCAAGGAACACTTCAATCTTTCCAACCTGGACCGCGGCTGGGTCAATTCCGCGTTCTTCTGGTCCTACGCCGTCTTCCAGATCCCGATGGGCTGGGTCGTCGATCGCTATGGTGTCAAACGGCCGTATGCCATCTGCTTCTGCGTGTGGTGCCTGGCCTCGGCGGCGATCGGAGTGATGCCGGCGCTCTGGGGGCTGATCCTGATGCGGCTGATCGTCGGCGCTGCCGAAGCGGTGGTCGTGCCGGCGACCTACCGCTGGATCCGCAACAACTTTCATCCCAACAACAGCGGCACGGCGGTGGGCTTCTACATGCTGGGGGCCAAGTTCGGTCCCGCCATCGGCGCGCCGCTGGCGGCCTGGCTGATCATGCATCTGAACTGGCAGTGGATGTTCGTGATCACCGGGCTCGCGGGCATGCTCTGGCTGATCCCGTGGATGCTGCTGGCCAATGACGACATGCCGCGCGGCGGCGACGCGGTCGCGAAGAAAAAGGCGGCCTCGGCGATTTCCTTCGGCAGCATCCTGGCGAGCCCGCTGGTGTGGGGCACGCTGGTCGTCAACTTCTGCTACAACTATTTCACGTTCTTCTGCATGACCTGGATGCCCGCGTACCTGGTCGAGCAGCGCGGCCTCTCGCTCACCGCGATGGGGCTGTACACGTTCTACAGTTTCGCGGGCATCGCCATCGTCGCGCTGGTCGCCGGCTGGTCCGCGGACAGGCTCATTCATCGCTACGGCCGACCGGTGCTGATCCGCAAGATCTTCGTGGTGTCGGGCTTCGCCATCGCCTGCACGGTGCTGCTCGGCGCCCGTGCGGAATCGCTGGAGACGGCGTTGTTCTGGAATGTCGTGTCGCTGTCCGGACTTGGCCTCACCACTGCCAACAATCTTGCGCTCTGCAGCCTGACGCTCATTCCCGCGCCGATCGTCGGCCAGGTGAAGGGCGTTCAGAATGTCGCCACGGCACTGGCCGGCATCGTCGCGCCGCTGCTTACCGGCTGGCTGCTGCACGTGACCGGTTCCTACGTGGCGCCGATGACATTGATCTTCGTCTTCCTCCTGATCGGCGCGGCCACGGTGCTGACCGTGCTGCGGCCCGAATGGGCGCCGAAGATTCCTGACGCGCCGCCGGAAGCCAGGGCCTGATGCGTTTCAGTGCGGCGCGGCGAGCGCGGTGGATCGTGCGGGGTGGGTCAGGAGAAAAGCAGGGGAATAACCGCGCGTTCTTTGCGGTTACTCCGGTGATCTTCCGAGCCGCCGTTGCGGCGATACCCCTGTGGGCGGCGACGTCGGTTTGCGCACAGCCGGCCGTCATCTACAAAGATCCGGACGCGCCGATCGAAGCGCGTGTCGATGACCTGCTTGCCCGCATGACCCTCGAAGAGAAGGTCATGCAGATGCAATCGATGTGGATCGGCCGGACCGGCATCCTGAACGCAGATGGATCGTTCGCGGCCGGGAAGGCGCAGCAGGTGCTGGCACGCGGCATCGGCCAGATCGGCCGGCCTTCCGATTTCATGGGCAGCCAGCGTTTCCAGAAAGAACGCTTTCGCAGCGTCGCAGAGACGGTTGCCTTCGTAAACGCCGTGCAGCGCTTCCTGGTGGAGCAGACGCGGCTCGGCATTCCCGCGCTGTTTCACGACGAAACGGCGCACGGCTACATGGCGCTCGACGCCACGGTGTTCCCGAGTCCGACCGCCCTGGGCAGTACCTGGGATCTCGAACTGGTCGAGCAGGTCTTCGCCGTCGCCGGACGCGAGGCGCGGCTGCGCGGCGCCACGGTGGGCCTGAGTCCCGTCGTCGATCTCCTGCGCGATCCGCGCTGGGGCCGGGCCGAAGAGTTCTTCGGCGAAGATCCGTATCACGTGAGTCGGATGGGAATCGCATCGGTGCGCGGCCAGCAGGGGCGCGTGCGTCCGTTGGGGCCGGACAAGGTCTTCGCCACGCTGAAGCACTTCGTGCACGGCACGCCGCT
The DNA here is from genome assembly GCA_964492345.1 of uncultured Steroidobacter sp. GTDB lineage: Bacteria > Pseudomonadota > Gammaproteobacteria > Steroidobacterales > Steroidobacteraceae > Steroidobacter. Next base: position 13,190 of record CAZBKC010000017.1, read on the forward strand.
GGGCGGCCTGAACATCGGGCCGGCCGACGTCAGCGAGCGCACGCTGCGGGAGATCTATCTCGTGCCGTTCCGCGACCTCATCCGCGAGGCCGATCCCGCGATCGTCATGCCCGCGTACAACGAGGTCGGCGGCGTTCCCGCGCACGCGAACCGGGCGTTGCTGCAGGACACCGGCCGGAAGCTGCTCGGATTCAAGGGCGCGTACTACAGCGACTATCGCGGCATCACGAACCTGGTGACCCATCACGCGATGGCGGCGAACCACGACGAGGCCGCGATTCTCGCCATCGACGCAGGTATCGACGCCGAGCTTCCGGACGGTGCCGCGTTCTCGCGATTGCCGGAACTCGTGCGCAGCGGGCGGGTTGCGGAAGCGGCCATCGACGTTGCGGCAGCCCGCACGTTGCGTCTGAAGTTCGAAGCCGGCCTGTTCGAGCGGCCGTATTCGGATGCACGCCGCGCCGTACGGGAGACGAACACGGCAGCGGATATCCAGCTCGCGCGCAAGGCGGCGCAGAAATCCCTCGTCCTGCTGAAGAACGATGGGGTTCTGCCGCTCGATCCGCGGACAAGGATGCGGCTGGCGGTGATCGGGCCCAATGCGGTCGAGCCATTGTTCGGCGGCTATTCCGGCGAGAACCCCAAGGCAGTCGGCATCCTTGCCGGTGTCAAAGCGGCTGCGGGCCCGAACATGACGATCGAACACGCGGACGGCGTGTGGATCACGCCGCCTGTCGCAGGCGACGCTTCGCACGCGCCCATTGCGCCGGTGCCCGAAGCCGACAATGCCGTCCGTATTGCTGCAGCGGTGAAGGTGGCAGAGCGCGCGGATGTGATCGTGCTCGCCATCGGCGACAACCCGACGGTGACTCGCGAAGCCTTGACCATCACGCGACCGACGGGGCCGCTCGTGCTTCCCGGCGATCGCACGTCGCTCGGTCTGTACGGCGATCAGGACAAGCTGGTCGACGCGATGATTGCGACCGGCAAACCGATCGTTGCGCTGCTGCTCAACGGCCGGCCGCTCGCGACGCCGCGGCTGGCAGAGAAGGCCAATGCATTGCTCGAAGGCTGGTATCTCGGCCAGGAAGGCGGCAATGCGTTCGCGGACGTGCTGTTCGGCAAGGTCAGTCCGGGCGGCAAGCTGCCCGTGTCCATTCCGCGTTCGGCCGGCGAATTGCCGATCTACTACAACGCGCACCCGTCGGCGACCGTCAATGCATACATCGAGGGTCCGCGTCAGCCGCTGTTCCCGTTCGGCCACGGATTGAGCTACACGAGCTTCGAGCTGTCCGAACCGCGGCTGGCACGACCGCAGATCGGTCCCGGCGAGACGGCGATCGTCGACGTCGATGTCGTCAACACCGGCAGCCGCCCCGCCGATGAAGTCGTGCAGCTCTACGTACGCGACGACTTCAGCTCGGTGCCGCGCCCGGTGCTGGAACTCAAGGGATTCCGGCGCGTGAGCCTCAAGCCCGGCGAGCGTCGCACCGTGCGCTTCGAACTCGCGCCCGACGCACTCGCATTCTGGAACATCGACATGCAGTGGGTCGTCGAACCGGGCACGTTCACGATTTCGGCCGGCAACAGTTCGGTCGCACTGAAGTCGACGAAGCTGACGGTCGCAGGCACCGGCTGACATTGCCGCCTCATTGGCGTCCCAACTCTGTTTGGGCGGCGCAACACGGGCGACGATCCATCGTGACGGCGCTCACAGAAAACCTCGTCGATTTCAGATTGCAGCGCTTTTCCATGGAATCAGGCCGACCGGTAGTGAAAAGAAAACAGTCGCGGCCGATCAGATTTGCGCTGCAGGCGTTGATCGGTCAGCGGGGACGCATAGGATCACCCTCGGCAAAGGACTTCATTCACATCAGCGGGCGGATTCACAGCGGCGGGGAGCCGCGGCGTCCACAGGTCATCCAGGGGGGTTATGAAAATTTCCGAGTCGAACAATCGTCGCGTGTTGCTTGCGGGCACCGCGATTCTGGGAGCGATCATTCCGATGATCGGTCATGCACAGGATGTCGCGCCGGCCGGCATGGCCCTGGAGGAAGTGATCGTCACCGCGCAGAAGCGCGAAGAGAAGGCGCAGGACGTGCCCGTGTCGATCACCGCACTGAACGCGGACGATCTGGCGGCGACGGGCACGTCGAGCACCATGGATCTCAAGACCAGCGTGCCCTCGCTCAACATCACCACCGGCGTTGCCGGATTCGGCATGCCGCGTCTTCGCGGTGTCGGCGCATCGGGGCAGGGTCCCGGCATCGAGAACCCGGTGGCCGTCTACATCGATGACGTCTACTACGGCGCGACCTTCGGCATCATCCAGTCGCTGTTCGATACGGCGCAGGTCGTCGTTCTGAAAGGTCCGCAGGGTACGCTGTACGGCCGGAACACGACCGGCGGCCTGATGCAGGTGCGCACGCGCGATCCCGAGTTCGACCTGGCGGGCAAGGCGCAGATCGGTTACGGCAGCTACGACACCGTGAACGGCGCCGGCTTCATCACCGGCGGCCTCAGCGACTCCGTCGCCATGAGCCTGTCGGGACAGTACCAGAATCGCAACGAGGGTTACGGCGTCAACCGCTTCACCGGCAACGACGTGCAGACGTCCGAAACCTGGGCGAGCCGGGTCAAGCTGCTGTGGGAAATCGGCGACGACACGACAGTGCGCATCTCGGCGGACGCCAACGGCCGCGAAGGCGCCGATCCTTCCTTCCGCAATTTCGCACTCAATGCGCTCGGCCAGGACGTCAACACGCTGATCCTCAATGCCGGCGGCGATCCGGACTACGACATCTACAGCGACGTGGATCCGAAACTGAAGGGCCAGCAGTACGGCGGCAGCGTGATCGTCGAACACGACTTCGGCGGCATGAAACTCAAGAGCGTCACGGCCTACCGCGACACCTCGCTGAGCACCTACTTCGATCCCGACGGCACGACGCAGCCGCGCCTGCGGATCCTGAACGAGAACTTCGACGAGCAGTTCACGCAGGAGATCGATCTGATCTCCGACAGCGGCGGCGCGTTCAAATGGGCGCTCGGTGCGTTCTACATGTGGAACTCGGCCGGCCAGGATCCGGGCCGCACGACAGGCCTCACGACCTTCGGCGACAACGGCTACAGCGACACGATCACGGATGTGCGTCTGAACTCGATCTCCGGCTTTGCCGAAGGCACGTATACGTTCGGCGAGGCGACCAACCTGACGGCAGGCGTGCGCTATACCAACGACGAGCGTGAATTCGAAGCGAACACGGTTGCGTACAACGGCAATACCGGTGTCACCACCACCAGCCCGACCGTCTCCGACAGCCGCACCTTCGGCGATCCGAGCTGGAAACTGTCGCTGGATCATCGCTTCTCGCCGGCGCTGATGGCCTACGTCAGCTACAACCATGGTTTCCGCAGCGGCACGTTCGTGCCGCAGGCCAATCCGGTGATCGTGCTCGAACCCGAGGAGGTCGACGGCTACGAAGTGGGATTGAAGTCCGATCTCTTCGATCAGCGCCTGCGCCTGAACATCGCCGCCTACTACTACGACCAGACCAACGTCCAGGTGCAGCAGGTCATTGCCGGCGTGAACAACGTGTACAACGCCGACGGTGCGGAGATCTACGGCGCCGACATGGAGTTCACGCTGTCGGTCACCGACCACTTCCGCCTCTTCGGCAGCGCCGGCTACACCGACGCGACGTACACGGATTTCACGAACGCGATCATCTCGACGCCGTATCCGCTGCCGCCGGGCTTCGTGATCCCGCCGGGTCAGAGCTGTCTCGGCACCTTCGGCAATCCGTTCGCGCAGCTCGGCGGCAACTGCCTGCTGCGCGGCGACGCCTCGGGCAACAGGCTGCAGAATACGCCGGAGTTCACCGGCAGCTTCGGCGGCAGTCTCGATATCCCGACCGGCATCGGTACGTTCACGCTGTCCGCGAACTACTACTACAACGACGGCTTCATCGCGACCGCCGACGAGCGGGTCGTCCAGGACAGCTACAGCCTGGTCGATGCCTCCGTCACCTGGCGCGACCGCAACGACAGGGTGTACATGCGCGTGTGGGGCAACAACCTCACCGAAGAGTTCTATCGCACGCAGCTCAGCGCCACCAACTCCGGCGACAACGGTACGCCGGGCGCACCGCGCACCTACGGTGTGACGGTGGGCGTCGAGTTCTGAGCAAGAGACAGGGCGCTCCCCCCGGCGCTGTCTTCGTGGCCAGGGACGGCCTTCACTTCTGCGGCGCTTCGCACCTGAAGCCCGTTCCGATCGCTGCCGGCGCAGATTCAATGCGTCCGCGCCCCAGCGCACGTGCAAGGATGGCGCGTCCACACGAGCGAGCGTCATGAGCATCACAGGCGAATCCTTCATCGGTCGCGAGCGCAGCAGCGGCGTCGAAACCTTTCACTCGATCAATCCCGCTTCCGGGGAGAAGCTTGCGCCGGCGTTCGCTGTCGCGGGCCCGTCTGAAGTGAATCGTGCCTGCGAACTGGCGCACGCGGCGTCCGATACATTTCGCAGACTCGCCGACGAAGTCCGGGCCGTCTTTCTCGAGACGATTGCAGAGCAGATCCTGGTGCCGGGTGATGAACTTCTCGAACGCGCCAATGCAGAGACCGCGTTGCCATTGTCGCGGCTGATGAATGAGCGCGGCCGCACGGTCGGGCAGCTGCGTCTGTTCGCGGAAGAGCTGCGCCGGGGCGGCTGGGCCGGCATCCGGATCGATCCGGCATTGCCGGAGCGCAAGCCGGTACCACGCCCGGATCTGCGGCAGCGGAAGATCGCAGTGGGGCCGGTCGCCGTGTTCGGCGCCAGCAACTTTCCGCTGGCGTTCTCCGTCGCGGGCGGCGACACGGCCGCGGCATTCGCTGCCGGATGTCCCGTGATCGTCAAGGGACATCCGGCACATCCCGGCACGAGCGAACTGGTCGCATCCGCGATCGCCAGGGCCGTGGAGATCTGCCGGCTGCCGCACGGTGTCTTCTCGATGCTTCAAGGCAACACGAATGTGCTGGGTGCAGCTCTCGTCGCCGATCCGCGTATCAAGGCGGTGGGTTTCACGGGGTCGAGGGCTGGCGGACTCGCGCTCATGAAGATCGCGAATGCGCGGCCTGAGCCGATTCCGGTCTATGCCGAAATGAGCAGCATCAATCCCGTGCTGCTGCTTCCGGATGCGCTCGCCACCAAGGCAGAGCAGCTCGGCAGGGATTTCGTCGCGTCGCTGACGCTGGGCGTCGGGCAGTTCTGCACGAATCCGGGATTGATCGTCGCACTGGAAGACCCGGCGCTCGATCGATTCATCGCCTCGGCGGGAACGGCGCTGCGCGATATCACACCGTCCGCGATGCTCACTCCAGGCATTCACCAGGCCTTCGAGCAATGCGTCACCCGTCTGCTGGATCGTCCGGACGTGACATTGCTGGCACGCGGCGCCGCAGCGCAGGGGACACATTGCGGTCGTGGTGCGCTGTTCTCGGTGCAGGCGGCGCAGGTGCTGCAGTATCCCGGGTTGCTGGACGAAGTGTTCGGTCCGTCGTCCCTGATCGTACGTTGCGACGGCGAGCGTCAACTGCTGGACGTGATCGAACAACTTGAGGGGCAGCTCACTGCCGCCCTGCACCTGACGGCGCAGGATGAACCCCTGGCAGCACGACTGGTACCCATGCTGGAGCGAAAAGCCGGTCGATTGCTCGTCAACGGCTGGCCCACTGGTGTCGAAGTCGCACACGCCATGGTTCACGGCGGCCCGTTCCCGGCGACGTCCGACGGTCGCAGCACGTCAGTGGGAACGCTTGCCATCGACCGCTTCCTGCGGCCGGTCTGTTATCAGGACTTTCCGAGTGCGCTTCTGCCGGAAGCATTGCGCGATGGAGCTTCGGCCTTGAGATCCCTCAGTTAGTGCCATTCAACACAGAGATAACAGATGGGAACCGAGGAGATCGGTGAGCGGTGTTTTTCCCGCTCCGGACTCTGTGCTCTCTGTGATCTCTGTGCGAGATTCTGTTCCAGCCTCAGGCTGCCCGAGACTCTCCCATCAGTTCGCCCTTGCGCGCCTGCATCTGCTCGCCCAGTTCGACGAGGTCCAGTTCCGAGTCGCGGGCTTCGGCAAACATCCCGCCGCGCTGCTCCTCTTCCTTGACGTGGTGCTTGATCATCTCGGAGAGGACCGTCACCTTCGCGTCGAAGTAGTCGTCCGACGGACTGGACTGCTCGATTTCGGCGATCAGCTTCTTCGCGCCGTCGTGTTCGACGATCGCCTCGTGGTGCAGATCCTTGTCCTCAGTCGCCCGGTAGAACGCCGGATAGAAGATCTCCTCCTCGACCTGCGCATGCACGCGCAATGCGTGGCAGATGTTGTTTGCCAGCATCTGCCTGCGATCGGCGCTGCGCGCCTTCTCGAACTGTTCGAACCATTCCTCGACCTGCCGGTGGTCGGCCTTGAGCAAGGCAATGGCGTCTTTCGGTGCCGCTGTACCTTTGCGGCTGCGGCTGGGTTTTTTCGCGGTGCGAGTGGTCATGATGGACTCCTGCGTGGGACAGAGCGATACCGCTACTAAAGCAATCAATTCGCAGGCCGGTTCCTTGCTGCATCGCCATTGTCGATCGATCTGAAGAGAAGAACAGAAGATCGGGCCGCGGGTCAGGCTTTAGCCTGACAGTTCGAGGCCGGCTGAAGCCGGCCCCACAGGCAG